>CAXTJW010000350.1:0-2051 GCA_964244305.1 uncultured Acetobacteraceae bacterium | reverse complement strand
ACGGAGGCGAGGTTGGGCCGCTTCGACTCCGGCGTCGGCAGCGGGGTGAGCACGCCGCCGTCGGGCCCCACCGGATCCCAGCCGCTCGCCAGCCGCTGCGCCGGGCGCACCGCGTCGTCCATACGCTCGCCGCCGGCGGTCCGATACAGGCCCTCGCCATACACGCTCATGGAGCTCGCGACGACGATGCGGGCGACCGGGCGGTCGATCAGCGCCTGGAACAGTACCGCAGTGCCATGGTCGTTAACCGACACGTAGCGGTCGATCGCATACATGCTCTGGCCCACGCCGACCTCGGCGGCCAGATGGATTACGTTGTCCACGCCGTCGAGCACCGCCGAAACGCGATCGAGGTCGCGCACGTCGGCCCGGATCAGCTCGACGTGGTTCATGACGCTGTCGCGGACGGCGCCGCGGGTGTGCACCTGATCGATCAGGCTATCGAGGACACGGACCTCATAGCCGCGCTGCAAAAGGGCGCGCGCCACATGGCAACCGATGAATCCTGCCCCGCCTGTAACCAGCACCCGTGTCGTCATGCGCTCCGAGTCCTCCAAAGATCATATCTTCAAACCACAAAGGCGTGGTCTGCCAAGGCGTCAGCATCTACAAACGCCATCCGAACGCGTCGCAACCGTTCCAAATCGATCACGTCTTGGTGATATTCGGACGTTACGGCAATTCGGCGCGACGTAACAGCATTGCATGCTCCCTGGCCGTAACCTCGGCAGATGTGTCGGCCGGGGCTGTGGCGGAACACAGCAAATGCCTGCGCAGAGGGCGCTGCATTTGCTGCTTGCCGGTGGCGCATTGCGGGCAGATCAGGTCGGAGTAGACGTCCGACTCGGTCATACGGCGCGGCTATTCGGCCGGAGCGAAGCTGACCAGCTCCGCCCCATCGTCCACCAAGTCGCCCACGCCGGCGCGCACCGCCTCGACGACGCCGGCGCGGGGGGCCGTGAGCCGCATCTGCACCTTCATCGCCTCGAGCACCAGCAGCACGTCGCCGCGTGCGACGGTATCGCCGGGTCGCGTCAGCACGTCGATGATCCGGCCCGGCATCGGCGCCAGCAGCCGGTCGCCGCCCGCGGTGTCCACGAGCGCCGACGCCAGCGGGTCCACCAAAATCAGCCTGTAGTTGGTTCCATCCAGGATCGCGGTCATCGCGTCGCCGTCGCGGATGACCGGGATCGTTCGATGCACGCCGTCGATCGTGGCGCCGCGTGCCTCGACGCTGCCGCCGTGCAAGTCGAGCCGGACCGAGCCGTCGGCGCGGGGATGGGCGCGGATGGCGTGCACCGTGTCGCCCTCCGCCAGCAGCAGGTCCTGGTAGCCGTCGCCGTTCATCCGCCATGCCGTCGCGAGGTTCCATGGGGAGTACGGGTCATGGCCACGTGCGGCTGCGGCCGCCGTCGTCTCCGCCCGGCGCTGCAAGACGTCGAGCGCAGCGGCGGCTAATGCGGCGGCCGGCGCTTGCGCAGGCTCCGGCAGCAGCGCAGCGTCGTGGCGGCCGATGAAACCGGTGTCGAGCTCGCCGGCAGCGAACGCGGGGTGGGCGGCGATACGGCGCAGCAGGCCGAGGTTGGTCTGCACGCCGACCACCTCGTAGTCCGACAGCGCCCGGCCGAGCCGGCGTACCGCCGCGGCCCGATCCCGGTCCCAGACGATCAGCTTGGCGATCATGGGGTCGTAGTGGACGCTGATGGCGTCGCCGGGCCGCACCCCCGTGTCGACGCGGACATGCTGGCTCTCGTCCGGCGGGCTGAGGTGCAGCAGCCGGCCGACCGCCGGCATAAAGTCGCGGTCTGGGTCTTCGGCATAGACCCGCACTTCGATCGCGTGGCCGTCGATGCGCAGCTGGTCCTGCAACATCGGCAATGGCGCGCCGGTCGCGACCAGCAGTTGCCACTCGACGAGGTCCTGCCCGGTGATCATTTCCGTCACGGGATGCTCGACCTGCAGCCGGGTGTTCATCTCCATGAAGAAAAATTCTTCATTTTCAACGATGAACTCGACGGTCCCCGCGCCGACGTAGCCGATGGCGCGGGCGG
>CAXTJW010000349.1:0-4541 GCA_964244305.1 uncultured Acetobacteraceae bacterium | reverse complement strand
CGCAGGATCGCCTGCATCACCGCCGCCGGCTCGACCGGTCCGGGCGGCAGGCCCAACCATGCGGCGGACACGGCCGGCAGGGTAAGCCGCTTCTCCGCCCGGGAGAACACGCCGCCGCCGGCGCTGATCCTGGCCCGGTCATACTCCGCCCACGACGACCGCGGCAGCGCGAACAGCCGGGCGCGCTCGTTATATGAGGCCTCGGCGTCGGGATCGGGGTCGATGAAGATATGGCGGTGGTCGAACGCCGCGAGCAGCCGGGTCTTGCTGCTGACCAGCAGTCCGTTGCCGAACACGTCGCCGCTCATATCGCCCACGCCGACACAGGTGAAAAGGTCGTTCTGGATGTCCAGGCCCAGTTCGGAGAAATGCCGCGCGATCATCACCCATGCGCCCTTGGCGGTGATGCCCATCGCCTTGTGGTCGTAGCCCTGGCTGCCGCCCGAGGCGAACGCGTCGGCCAGCCAGAATCCGCGCTCGATAGCGATGCCGTTGGCGATGTCGCTGAACGTCGCGGTGCCCTTGTCGGCGGCGGCGACCATATATGGATCATCGCCGTCCTGCCGGACCACGGCGTCGGGCGTCACCACCCGGTCGCCATGCAGCGTGTCGGCCATGTCGAGCATCGCGTTGATCAGGATGCGGTAGCAGGCCACGCCCTCCGCCATGACCGCCTCGCGGTCGCCCGGCGCCGGCGGGCACTTCAACACGAAGCCGCCCTTGGCCCCGGTGGGCACGATGACGACGTTCTTCAGCCGCTGCGCCTTCATCAGGCCCAATATCTCGGTGCGGAAATCCTCGCGCCGGTCGGACCAACGGATTCCGCCGCGCGCTACCGGCCCGGCACGAAGGTGACAGCCCTCCATGCGGGCGGAGTGGACGAAAATCTCGCGCCAGGGCCGCGGCAACGGCATGTCGCCGGCGGCTGCGCTGTCGATCTTGAGCGCGAGATACGGCTTGTCCTCATAGAAATTGGTGCGCAGCACGGCGCGGAGCAGCGTCATCAGCCGTGCCAGGATGCGGTCCTCGTCGGGGTTGGCGACGCCGTCCAGCAACGCTGCCCAGGCAACGTCCAGCGCCGCTTCGTCGCGGTGCGCCCGGCCAGGCTCGAAGCGGGTATGAAACAGGTCGATCAGGGTCCGCGCCGCAGCCGGATGATCGGCCAGCGTCGCCTCCACGCTGGCTTGGCTGAATGCGAAGCCGACCTGCTTCAGCCAGCGATACATCGTCCGCAGCAGCCAGCACTCCCGCCATGTCAGACCGGCGCGCAGCACTAGACGGTTGAATCCGTCGGCCTCGGCCCGGTCATCCAGCAGCGCGTCGAGCGC
Source organism: uncultured Acetobacteraceae bacterium (assembly GCA_964244305.1). Classification (GTDB taxonomy): domain Bacteria; phylum Pseudomonadota; class Alphaproteobacteria; order Acetobacterales; family Acetobacteraceae; genus CAHJXG01. Next base: position 3,213 of record CAXTJW010000349.1, on the reverse strand, counting down.
GTCGAGCAAGGCGGGGAACACCGCCGGCGCCGCGTTCACCCCGGCTTGCAGCCCGAACACCTGCAGCACGACCGGCGGCGCGCCGGCAGGGTCGAGGTCGAACGGCACCTCCTCCATCGCCCGGAGGTCGAGGCTTTCGAGCAATGGCAGCACATCGGCCAGCGGCAGCGGCGCGCCGGGCTGGGCGAGCCACATCGTCAACTGGTCGGCAGCGGCGCCGGGCTGGTGCTCGAGCCGGGTCGCGGCGCGGCCGGTCGCGACCGCGCGCTCGGCCAGGGCCAGGTCGGCGGCGCCCTGGGCCGCCGTCGCGCGCTCGCGGTAGGCGGCAGGGAAGGCGTCGCCCCAGCGTGCGGTCAGCCCGGCGGCGGCTGCCTCGCCCTCGGCGTCGACCAACACCTCGCTGAGCCGGTCGCGGAAGTCGCGCGCGGTCTGCCGGACCGCGGCCTCCAGCAGCGGGACGTCGACGGTGGGCACGGCGCCGGGCGTCGTGCCCAGGATGTAATTGACCCGGGCCAGCGGCTCGTCGCCCAACGCGATGTAGAATGCCGCGATGTGCCCGGCGAAGGCGCGCGCCAGCATGCCGCCGATCCGCTCCCGCAACTGGGTATCGAACGAGTCGCGCGGCAGCCAGACGATGGCCGAGACGAACCGCTCGAACGGATCCTGCCGCAGCACGAGGGCCGGACGCGGGCGCAGCCGCAGGTCGAGCGCCCGCCGCGCGCCCTCCAGGATGGCGGCCTCCGGCGCCTGGAACAGCTCGTCGCGCGGCCAGGTGTCGAGTGTGTTGCGCAGCGCGCGGCCGTCATGGCTCTCGGGATCGACGCCCGACATCGCGAGGATTGCGTCGACTTTCTGCGCCAGCAGCGGGATCGACCGCGGGTTGCGGTTATAGGCGCTCGCGGCGAACAGCCCGAAGAACATCCGCACGCCGACGACTGCGCCGTCCCGCCCGAAGATGCGCGTCGCGACGACATCGCCATGCTGGGCGCGGTGCACCGTGGACCGCAGGTTCGCCTTGGCGACGGCGAGCGCAGCCGGCTCCAGCAACGCTGTCCGGACGGCCTGCGGCACTACGGCGAGGTCGGCGAGCGCGTCGAACACCCCGACGGTGGAATGCCGGAGCAGCCCGCGATTCTCCTCCAATACGACGGACAGCGCGCCGTCGGTGCCGACCGCGATCCGGCGGTGGCCGAGCAGGACGAAGTTGTCGTCCGCCATCCAACGCAGGAACGCCTGGGCCGGGCCCGCATCGGCGGCCGGGGCGGCAGCGACGTCCTGCTCGGCGTGATGGAGCAGCGCCAGCATTGGTCCGTGGTCGGCGGTCGCGGCGCGCACGTCGCCCATCACGCTGCGCAGCGCCGCCTCCAGCGCGGGGCCGTCGTCGCTGCCCTGGCGCCGGGCGGAGCCGGTGAACTCGATGCGCATCATGCTTTCCAGCTTGGTAGCACCGGGTCCGTCGCCCCAGCCCAGCAGCCGGCCGTCCATGTCGCGCCGGATCGGCATCACCGGATGCAGCAACTGCCGCACGACGCGTCCGCCCTTCGTCAGTGCGGCCATGGCGCTGTCGACCAGGAACGGCATGTCGTCGGTGACGATCTCGGCGACGGCGCGGATGCCGGCCGACGAACCCGGCCGGGTGACGCGTACCAGGGCCTCGTCTGCATCGCGCCGCTGGGCCAGCGACCACAGGCTTGCGGTCGCCGCGGCCATTGCTTCCGGGGTGGTTTCCGCGAGTTCGGCGCTGGGCACTCCGGCGTACAGCCGGGTCATGAAGGTTGCCGCGTCCGGCTGCAATGCCGGCGCGGACCGGGCCATCGTGTCCGCGGCGGCACGCAGCAGCTCCGCCCGAACGGTATCGTGCGATTGGGGCGCAATGTCCGGCATGGGACGCCTCCGATGGAACGAAAGGGACGGTGGGACCGGGTAGCCGCGGTGGCACACAGGAGCCTGCCCGACTTGAGAGTGGAACGCCAGGGTGCGCACGCTTCGGCAGGTGACGCGAAGGCACCGCCGGCGATTTCCCACGTTGCAACTTCCGCTTCCAGTTGCCACTGTCGCGCAGACCCGTTCCGACGGTGCGCCAGTCAGGTTATCTGAATTGGCTGTAACAAGCTGGTCCCCGGCGAAATGCTCGGCCAGAAACAATGTTAGCACTCTAGCCGATAGAGTGCTAACACGTGCGTCGCGGGCACGCCTCCGGGTCCCAGCATGGTTCCCGGCAACGTCAACGCTGCCCCATTTGGAGAAACTCACATGAAATTTCGTCCGTTGCACGATCGTGTCGTGGTCCGCCGGATCACGCCGCTGGAGAAGTCCGCCGGTGGGATCATCATTCCCGACACCGTGAAGGAGAAGCCGATGGAGGGCGAGATCATCGCCGCCGGGCCGGGCGCCCGCAACGAGCAGGGCGCCATCGTTGAGCTCGACGTGAAGGCCGGCGACCGCGTGCTGTTCGGCAAGTGGTCCGGCACCGAGGTGAAGCTCGATGGCGAGGAGCTCCTGATCATGAAGGAGAGCGACATCATGGGCGTGATCGAAGGCGCCCCGGCCGTCGCGAAGGCCGCGTAAAGCGACCATTCCGGCCGATTTGCTCAATGAATAAGAACTAGGGAAATCATCACATGGCAGCCAAAGACGTTCGCTTCGGCGACGACGCACGCGCCCGCATGCTGCGCGGCGTGGACATCCTCGCCGACGCCGTGAAGGTGACGCTGGGTCCCAAGGGCCGCAACGTCGTCATCGACAAGAGCTACGGCGCGCCGCGCATCACCAAGGACGGCGTGACGGTCGCGAAAGAGATCGAGCTCGCCGAGAAGTTCGAGAACATGGGCGCGCAGATGGTGCGCGAAGTCGCCAGCAAGACCAACGACATCGCCGGCGACGGCACCACGTCGGCGATCGTGCTGGCCCAGGCGATCGTGCGCGAGGGCGGCAAGGCCGTCGCCGCCGGCATGGCGCCGATGGACCTGAAGCGCGGCGTGGACAAGGCGGTTGCGGCCCTGGTTGAGGAGCTCGCCAAGCGCACCAAGAAGATTACCACCGAGGCCGAGACGGCGCAGGTCGGCACCATCAGCGCCAACGGCGAGGCGGCGATCGGCAAGATGATCGCCGAAGCCATGCAGAAGGTCGGCAACGAGGGTGTCATCACCGTCGAGGAAGCCAAGGGCATGGAGACCGAGCTCGAGGTCGTGGAGGGCATGCAGTTCGACCGCG
>CAXTJW010000348.1:0-4577 GCA_964244305.1 uncultured Acetobacteraceae bacterium | reverse complement strand
TCATCCCGATCGAGGTGATCTCCTACCTCTCGCGGCCGGTGTCGCTGTCCATCCGGTTGTTCGCCAACATGGTCGCCGGGCACGTGATGTTCGAGGTGTTTGCCACCTTCATCGTGCTGCTGGGCGGCGCCGGCGTATTAGGCGCCTCCATCGGCATCCTGCCGCTGGCGCTCAACATTGTGCTCGTCGGCTTCGAATTGCTGGTTGCGGCCCTGCAGGCCTACGTGTTCGCCATTCTGACCTGCATCTACCTGCACGACGCGGTGCACCTGCACTAGCGCCGGCGCGGACCTTGCCTTTCGTTTTCACACTCTAAAAAGGACTGGATCTATGGAAGTCGCTGCTGCAAAGGCCCTCGGGGCCGGCCTCGCCGTGATCGCGCTCGCGGGCGTGGGCATCGGCATTGGCAACATCTTCTCGGCAATGGTGACGACGGTTGGCCGCAACCCGGCCGCTCGCGACGCCGTGTTCCCGATCGGCATTCTGGGCTTCGCGCTCACCGAGGCCGTCGCATTGTTCGCCCTGCTGATCTCCTTCCTGATCCTGTTCACCTAAGCACCCGCCATCGGGGCCGGCGCATCGCCGGTCCCGCCTTCCCCCATCCCTTTCACCAACGTGGGGACCGGCGTATGCCGCAGCTCGACTTCTCGAACCCGCTGACCATCGCCCAGGTGGTCTGGATGGCCATCATATTTGGCCTGCTGTACTACTTGCTGGCGCGCTACGCGCTGCCGCAGGTCGGGGCCGTCATCGACGACCGAGCCCGGCGCATCTCAAGCGACCTCGACAGCGCCCGTGCCGCCAAGGTGCAATCTGACGCCGCCATCGCCGAGATCACCGAGGCCGGACGCCGCGCCAACGCCGAAGCGCAATCGGCGATCGCCAACGCCATCGGCAAAGCCAAGACGGAAGCGCTCGAGCAATCGCGCATCGCTGACGAGCGCCTGACGACGCAGTTGGCCGAGGCAGAGCACCGCATCGCCGAGGCCCGAAATACTGCCATGGGCGCGTTGCGCGAGGTCGCGCAGAGCACCGCAAGCGCCGTTGTCGCCCGCCTGACTGGACAACCGGCGGATGCGTCTGCGATCGAGGGCGCGGTCGGCGCCGTGATGGCGCAGCGCAGCTAGGGAGCCCGGATCATGGAACACCACTCAAGCTTCTTTGCCGATCCGCGTTTGTGGGTCGCCGTCGCCTTCTTCCTGTTCTTCGCCATCTTCGGCCGCAAGCTGTTCGGGCCATTGCTGGCGCAGTTGGACAAGCGCGGCATCGCGATCAAGAACGAGCTGGAAGAGGCATCCCGCCTGCGCCAGGAGGCCGAAGCCATGCTGGCCGACGCGAGCACCAAGCGCGAGGCCGCACTCAAGGATGCGCAGGCGATGCTGGAGCAGGCCCGCACCGAAGCCCAGCGAGTTGGTGAGGCGGCGCGCGCAGACGCCGCGACATCGGCAACGCGGCGCGAGCAGATGGCGATGGACCGCATCGCCGCCGCGGAGAAGGCTGCCGTGACCGAAGTGCGCCTAGCCGCTGTCGAGCTTGCCGGCCGAGCTGCTGAACGCGTGTTATCGGAAAGTTTTACGGCCGACGCGGATGCGACGCTGATCGACCGGGCGATCCAAGGCTTGCCAGCGGCCCTAGCCAGCCGCCGCGCGGCCTGATTGAAAGCCGGGACAGGGCGATAAGCCCCATCCCAGCCACAAGCCTACCTTAACCCTGAATCGTCTTTTCCTGCTCCATCGCTTCCGCGGCCGGCATGCTGAGCATCAGCTTGCCGCCGGAGACGGACGCGACGGCGTCGAGGTTCAGGACGTGATGCTGGCCCTGTGCTGCCGGATCCTTCTTGGTCAGCTTGATGCAAAGCTTGTCCACGGTCCCGACGTGCTGCCCGTCGGACCCGACGACTTCCATGTGCTCGGTGATCTGCGATGCGTCGATCATGAGTTCAGCTCCATTCGATAATGCAGGGCGCACCCTGCGCCCAGGTTGGGTAAAACCGCGGGCGCGCCCCGGGTTTCCTCGCTAAAGCGGGTCCTACTGAATGGTCCCGAACGAGGGTGCGCCGAGGCCGGGGCAACTGCATGGGGTGCCGACCGAGGCCGCGGGCACCTGGCAGATGTAGAACCCGGCGTGGCATGAGGTCCCGGCATATCCGACGACCTGGCCGGCCGACGCGGTGCCGGCGGCCCCCAGCACCGGACTTGCCGGCACATACGGCAAGGGACCAACGGCCCCTGGTGCCGAGTAGCAGCCGGTAAGCGCCAGCAATGCTCCGAGCGCCAGCGCCGGCCGGATCAGCTTTACGTTGAACATGGCATCAGCCCCTATGACAAGCGTCCGCCATGCACAACGAACCAGCCGTGGCCGGGTTGTCGGCCGTGGCGAAGACTAATTTTTCGCCTTGTCGACCAGGGCATTCTGCTTGATCCACGGCATCATCGCGCGCAGACGCTCGCCGACCTGCTCGATCGGGTGCTCGCTCATCCGCCGCCGGGTCGCCTTGAAGCTTGCCTGGTTGGTGCGGTTTTCCAGCATCCAGTCCCGCGCGAACCGGCCCGACTGGATGTCCTCCAGCACGCGCTTCATCTCGGCCTTGGTCTCGGCGGTGATGATGCGCGGCCCGGTGACGTACTCGCCATACTCGGCCGTGTTGCTGATGGAGTAGTTCATGTTGGCGATGCCGCCCTCGTAGATCAGGTCGACGATCAGCTTCACCTCGTGCAGGCACTCGAAATACGCCATCTCGGGCGCATAGCCGGCCTCGACCAAGGTCTCGTAGCCGCCCTTGATCAGCTCGATCAACCCGCCGCACAGCACGACCTGCTCGCCGAACAGGTCGGTCTCGCACTCCTCCTTGAACGACGTCTCGATGACGCCGGCCCGGCCGCCGCCGATGGCGCTGGCGTAGCTCAGCGCGATTTCCAACGCGTTGCCGCTCGGGTCCTGCGCCACGGCAACCAGGCACGGCACGCCGCCGCCACGCTGATACTCGCTGCGCACGGTATGGCCCGGGCCCTTCGGCGCAATCATGAACACGTCGATGTCGGCGCGCGGATCCAGCAGGTTGAAGTGGATATTCAGCCCATGCGCGAACGCCAACGCGGCACCCGGCTTCATGTTGGGGCCGAGCTTCTCGCGATACAGGTCGCCCTGCCCCTCGTCGGGCGTCAGCACCATGACGATGTCGGCCCACTTGGCGCATTCGGCCGGGTCCATGACGCGGATCCCGGCGGCCTCGGCCTTGGCGATACCGACCGAGCCGGCGCGCAATCCGACCGCAAGCTCGGTCACGCCGCTATCCTTGAGGTTGATGGCGTGGGCGTGGCCCTGGCTGCCGAAGCCGATGATCGCGACCTTCTTGCCCTTGATCAGGTTCACGTCGGCGTCGCGATCGTAATAGACGCGCATGGGTAGAGTCCTTCTTACCTATTGATGGGTGCTGAAATACGTCTCGGGATGCCTGCTCGGCGGTCCGCTGTCAAAGACGCGGCCGTCAGAGCATCCGCTTGCCACGCGCGATCGCAGCGATCCCGGTGCGGCTGACCTCCGCCAGGCCGATCGGGCGCATCAGCTCGATGAAGCTCTCGAGTTTTTCCGTGCTACCCGTCAGCTCGAACACGAAGCTCTCGGTCGTCGCGTCGATCACCCGGGCGCGGAACGCATCGGCGATGCGCAGCGCCTCCGCCCGGTCGGTGCCGGCGCCTACGACCTTCACCATCGCCATTTCCCGCGCCAGATGCGGCCCGCCCTGCGACAGGTCCGCCACCCGGTGCACCGGCACCAGGCGGTCGAGCTGCGCCTTGATCTGCTCGATCACCATATCGGTGCCACTGGTGACCACGTTGATGCGGCTTTGGCTGCCCGTGGCGTCGACGGGTGCGACCGTCAGGCTGTCGATGTTGTAGCCGCGGCCGGAAAACAGCCCGATGACCCGGGCGAGCACGCCGCTCTCGTTCTCGACGAGAACGGAGATCGTTGCGGACCGGCGCGACAAAGCCGCGGCGTCCTGGCTGGAGGTTGAGATCAGCATCAGACCAGCATCAAGCCTTCGTCGGTGATCGACGCCGTGCGCGCCTGGTGCTCGGGGCCCAGGATCATCTCGTTGTGCGCGGCGCCCGACGGGATCATCGGGAAGCAGTTTTCCTTCTGGTCGACGCAGATGTCTGCGATCACCGGGCGGTCGACCGCGATCATCTCGCGGATCACCCGGTCCAGATCGTCGATGCTGGTCGCGCGCAGCCCGACCCCGTGAAACGCCTCCGCCACCTTCACGAAGTCCGGCAACGCCTCGGAATAGCTCTCGGAGTAGCGGCTGCCGTGCAGCAGTTCCTGCCACTGCCGCACCATGCCCATGTATTGGTTGTTGATGATGAAAATCTTCACTGGCAGGCGGTATTGCGCCAGCGTCGCCATCTCTTGGATGTTCATCAGGATGCTCGCCTCGCCGGCGATATCGATCACCAGCGCGTCGGGATGGGCAATCTGCACTCCCATCGCTGCCGGCAGTCCGTAGCCCATGGTGCCCAGTCCGCCCGACGTCATCCAGCGGTTCGGCTTGTCGAAGCGGAAGTGCTGCGCCGCCC
>CAXTJW010000347.1:0-4599 GCA_964244305.1 uncultured Acetobacteraceae bacterium | reverse complement strand
GCAGACGAAAAAGGCTTGCTGACCCGGAGCCGTCCACATAAGCAGCTTGAGATGCTCGATCCGACTGGTCACCGCCCGGATCGTCTTGGTCGCCACCCGGGCATAAAGCGCCGTCGTGTCGAGCTTGGAATGCCCGAGCAGCACCTGAATGACGCGGATGTCGACATCCTGCTCCAGGAGGTGCGTGGCAAAGCTGTGGCGCAGAGTGTGCGGCGTCACGCGCTTCTTGATCCCGGCCACTTCGGCTGCCTCTTGGACGGCGCGGTTGAGTTGGCGTGTCGATAGCGGCTCGACGGGATTGCGGCCGGGGAACAGCCAGCCGTGCGGCAGCATGACCGTCCGCCGCTTGCCCTCCCGCCACCAGAGCCGCAGCAGGTCAAGCAGCTGCGGTGACAGCATCGCGTTGCGGTCCTTGCGGCCTTTGCCCTGTTCAACGCGGATCAGCATGCGGGTGCTGTCGATGTCGCAGACTTTGAGCGCCGTGACCTCCGACACGCGCAACCCGGCGCCATAGGCGGTGCCGAGTGCGGCCTTGTATTTCGGCCCCGGCGCCGCCTCCAGCAGCCGCCCGACCTCCTCGACGCTCAGGACGTTCGGGAGCTTGCGGGGATGGCGGACCAGAACCAGGCGCCGGGACAGGTCGGGCCGGTCGAGCGTGACGGTGAAGAGGAAGCGCAGCGCTGAGACCGAGCTGTTGATGCTGGGCGGCTGCATGCCGCTCTCGGTCTGCTGGACCTGGAAGCGGCGGACATCTTCGGCGGTCGCAGTATCAGGCGAACGCCGAAGGAAGGCCGCAAAGCTCCGAACGAAGCGGACATAGTCACGCTGCGTCTCTTCTCTGAGGCCACGCATGGCCATGTCTTCGAGCATGCGCTGACGCAGCGGGCTGACAGAGGATTGGATCGTCGGTTGGGGCATCGGGGTTTCCTCGCGAGATGAAGGGCGACCCCTCATGCTCGGACCCTCGACTGGCCCCTCTCAACCCCTCATTGCGCTCTATAGCGACGCCCTACCCGGCGCGAAGCGCCGCTCCCGCGGAGCGGGTTCGTGCATGGGTCGAAAGCTGCCAGCAGGCAACCGGCAGCGAATGTCCGCTTCCCGCTACCTCCCGCTCCATAGCTGCCTGTCCGCTCTCGTGATGAGTTTCGGACGCCGCTTGGCGTACGAAAGTCTCCGAAGGACGAACCCGCGGGCCGGTTGTGGTCGCTATGAGGATTTAGGGTTTGGCTGATGCCGGAGCAGTCGGGGCAGAGGCAGAATCATTCGCCCGGACTGAATGCCGACGCGAGTTTGAGGTGGCTGCTTGCCACGAGCAGGGCCGCTTCGGGGCCGACCAAGGCCGTCCCGAACAGCTTCTGCAGCATCAAGCGCAAGCGGTGTCGTTGACCGCAGCAGGGCTGCGATTTGCAGGTAGGGCGTGCCGTGCCGGGTCACGACGCTGTCCTGCCGGCTGATCGCGGCGGTGCGGGCGGCGCCCGCGGCTGGCTGCAGCGCTCGAACGTCCCGATGATGAGCATGCGACCGCCGCAGCATGGACAGGGCGGCCGATGATCGGACGGCTCAAGCGTTGCGTCCGTTGCGGCCGGCGGCGGCGGCGGTGCGGCGAGGAGCTCGCGGGCGCGGGCGAGATTGTCGCGACGGCCGCCGCTGGCGAGCAGGCCATAATGACGGATGCGGTGGAACCCGCGCGGCAGCACGAGCAGGAACCGGCGGATGAACTCGTCGGTCGCCAGCGTCATGGTGCGATACCGCTCGGCGCCGTCGCGGCGGTAATCCTTGAAGCGGAACGTCACCCCGCTCGCGTCGAGCGCGATCAGCCGGCGGTTGGAGATCGCGACCCGGTGCGTGTAGCGCGACAGATAGGCCAGCACCGCCGCCGGACCCGCGAACGGCGGCTTGGCGTAGACGATCCAGGGCTTCTTGCGAACCGATGCCAGGTGGCGCCGGAACAACTGCGCGTCGGCAAGGCTGGCCTGCTTGCCGAAGAACTGCAGCCGCCCGGCGGTGTGCAGCTCGAGCAGCCGGGTCAGGAACAGCCCGCGGAACAGCGAGCCGAGCACACGCACCGGCAGCAGGAACGCCGGCCGGGACGAGACCCAGCGCTGGCCGTCGAGTGAGATGCCACCGCCGGGCACGATCATGTGGAGGTGCGGATGGTGGGTCAGCGCCGAGCCCCAGCTGTGCAGCACGGCGGTGATGCCGATGCGGGCACCGAGGTGGCGCCGGTCGGCGGCGATGGTGAGCATGGTCTGCGATGCCGCGCGGAACAGCAGGTCGTAAATCACCGCCTTGTTCTGGGCGGCGATGTCGGCGATCTCGGCCGGCAGCGTGAACACGACGTGGAAGTAGCCGACCGGCAGTAGGTCGGCCTCGCGTGCCGCCAGCCACTCGCGTGCGGCCGCCCCCTGGCATTTGGGGCAGTGCCGGTTGCCGCAGCTGTTATAGGCGATGCGGCGGTGGCCGCAGTCCTCGCAGCCCTCGATATGGCCGCCAAGGGCGGCGGTGCGGCAAGTCTCGATGGCCGCCATGACCTTGAGCTGGCCGAGGCTGACATGGCCGGCATGGGCCGCGCGCCAGGCGGGCCCGTGTCGGCGGAAGATGTCGGCGATCTCGAGCGCGGGACGCACGGCGATCAGCCGCCGGGACTGAGGCTCTCCTCAATGGGCGCACCGGTGCTCGGCGTGGCGATCGGCGGTCTGTGCGCGCCGATTTGCGCGGTGATCTTGTCGAGCGGGCTGGTCACCGTCCGCACGACCTTGGTAGCCACGCGGGTGTAGAGCGCGGTGTTGTCCAGCTTCGCATGGCCGAGCAGGACTTGGATGACGCGAATGTCCACGCCGTCCTCGAGCAGGTGAGTGGCAAAGCTGTGCCGCAGGGTGTGCGGGCTGACGTTCTTGGTCAGCCCGGCCGCGATCGCCGCTGCCTCGACCACGCGGCTGAGCTGGCGGGTGGTGATCGGCTTGGCCGGGTCCTGACCGGGGAACAGCCAGCCAGCGGGCAGCATGACGCCGTCCCGCCGCCCCTCCTGCCACCAGGCTCTGAGTAAGGCCAGGAGGTCTGGCGAGAGCAGGGCGTGGCGGCCGCGGCCGCCCTTGCCGCGTTCGACGACGATCAGCATCCGCTTGCTGTCGATGTCGCCGACTTTGAGCGATGCCACTTCGGCTACCCGCAGTCCGGCCCCGTAGGCGACGGAAAGCGCGGCCCGGTGTTTGAGGCAGGTCGTGGCAGCAATCAGGCGCGCGGCCTCGTCAGGGCTGAGCACGATCGGCAGTTTGCGTGGGTAGCGCAAGCGGAGGAGCTTGCGGGCGAGGTCCGGCCGATCGGCGGTATGGTTGAAGAAGAAGCGCAGGGCGGCCACGGCGCTGTTCATGGCCGGCGCATTCATGCCGCGCGCGGATTGGTGAATTTGGAAACGGCGGATGTCCTCGGCGGTGGCGGTGCTCGGTGAGCGCTCGAGAAAAGCAGCAAGGCCGGCGACGGTGCGGATGTAGTCGTGACGGGTCTTGTCGGTAAACCCGCGGACGGTCATGTCCTCGACGAAGCGTTCACGCAGGGTGCCAGCCGTTGTAGGAGAAAGATGGATCACGATGAGCTCCTCTGGATTGGGAAGCTCTGATCGTCGGAACGGGCCGATGCCCGCTCAATCCATGCGCCTCACTCGATGCCACACGCAGTCAGGCGCCGAAAGCACCACTCCCGCGATAGCGGGTTCGTCCTTCGGCCAGAATTTACCAAGCCGGGCAGCGCCTGCCTACGCTTCCCCAGCTGGTGCTTCCGGGGCGGTCATTTCCTCAACTGGATCGGTCGCGACCTCTGAAACTTTTGCGGTCTCCGGTGGTGGCTCCTTGGCGCGGTCCCGGGCAGCGCTCAGATAGCCGAACACCAGCGGATCATGGCCCTCGAAAATCAGGTGGTACTCTGCACCCATGGCGGCGTGGGACGCCTGGTCAACCTTGCCGAGCTTCTGGATAACCCAGCCCTCGCCGCGATCGACGGATGTGGGTGGCAGGCTGATGATGTGGCTGGGCGGGCGCTTCTCGTCACGGCCGCGGCCCGGACCACCGCGGCCCTGCTTGCCGCCACCTTTCCGTTCGCGGCTGTTCATGTCGAACTGCGCCGGGGCGCCCGTTTTCGCCTTAGGCGTACCAGGTGTCTTAGCCATGAAGGACTCCTACTCAGCCAGGTTGGAGCGGCCATTCCTTAGAGGACCCTGGCAGCGCCGCATATAGATTACACGGTCCCGGTGACAGCGGTGTGATAGAAAGAGAGCGTCGAGCAGAAGGTGCGGACTGCCTGCAGTGGGCTGTGGTACACGGACTTGATTGCGGCGAGATCAGCTCTGCTGCGTTCTGATCAGCTACGACGAACGGATGGTAGCGTCCACGGACGCGACCTGATGGTGGCGCGCTTGAAGCTTCGAGCCGATGGAACCTTTATACCTGGCCATCGTCGCTTCAACGACGTTGCGCCTGCCGTTGTCGGTCAGGTGCTGCCGTGCCATGCGGCTATGCTCGGCCATGAGCTGGATGTGCCGGTTGCGTGGACTCTGACAACCCGGATCAGTCGTGCTCGGCACCGCAGAGCTCCGGGGCGGGATCA
>CAXTJW010000346.1:0-4612 GCA_964244305.1 uncultured Acetobacteraceae bacterium | reverse complement strand
TGGGGCTGTAGGGCTATGGGGCGGCATGGCCCCACTCCCTATCCGCCGCGCGCTGATCTCCGTCTCCGACAAGGCCGGGCTGGCGCCGCTGGGGGCCGCCTTGGTGGCGCACGGGGCCGAAATCCTTTCGACGGGCGGCTCCGCGCGGGCGTTGCGGGAGGCCGGGATCGCCGTGACCGAGGTCGCGGACCATACCGGCTTCCCCGAAATCCTGGATGGCCGGGTCAAGACCTTGGTGCCGCAGATCCACGGCGGCATATTGGGCCGCCGCGACCTGCCGGAGCACGTCGCGCAGATGGAGCGGCACGGCATCGCGCCGATCGACCTGGTTTGCGTGAACCTGTATCCGTTCGAGGCAACCGTCGCGGCCGGCGCGGCCCCGGCCGAATGCATCGAGAACATCGACATCGGCGGCCCCGCCCTGATCCGCGCTGCCGCCAAGAACCACGACCATGTCGCGATCCTCACCGACCCGGCCCAATACGACGCCTTGCTCGCCGAGCTGGCCGGGCATGGCGGCACCACGCGGGAGTTGCGGGTCCGCCTGGCCGGCGAGGCCTATGCCTGCACGGCCGCGTATGATGCCGCGATCGCCGGGTGGTTCGCCCGCGACCAGGCTTTTCCGGCCCGGCTGACCCTGTCCGGCACGCTGCGGCAGACGCTGCGGTATGGCGAGAACCCGCATCAGCAGGCGGCATTCTATGTGCACGGCGCGCGGCCCGGCGTCGCCAGCGCCACCCAGGCGCAGGGCAAGGAGCTGTCTTACAACAACCTGAACGACACCGACGCCGCGTTCGAGTGCGTCGCCGAGTTCGATCGCCCCGCCGTGGTGATCGTGAAGCATGCCAATCCCTGCGGTGTCGCGGTGGCCGCGACGACGGCGGAGGCTTGGGATTTGGCGCTGCGCTGCGATCCGGTTTCGGCCTTTGGCGGCATCGTGGCGTTGAACCGCACGCTGGATGCGGCGACGGCCGAGCGCATCGCCGCGATCTTCACCGAGGCGATCATAGCACCGGACGCCGACGACGACGCCCGCGCCATCCTGGCCCGCAAGAAGAACCTGCGATTGCTGCTGACGGGCGGCTTGCCCGACCCGGCGGCGCCGGGGATGACGTTCCGCAGCGTATCGGGCGGTTTCCTGGCGCAGTCCCGCGATGCCGGCCGGGTCGACCCGGCGGCGCTTCGCGTCGTGACACGGCGTGCACCTACGGCGACGGAGCTCGCCGATCTGGTTTTCGCCTTCCGTGTCTGCAAGCACGTGAAGTCGAACGCGATCGTCTATGCGAAGGATGCTGCGACGGTCGGCATCGGCGCGGGGCAAATGAGCCGGGTCGACAGCGCGCGCATCGCCGCCTGGAAAGGGGTGGAGGCCGCTCGCGCCGCCGGGTTGGATGGCTCGCTGACCCAGGGCAGCGTCGTTGCGTCGGATGCATTCTTTCCCTTCGCCGACGGCCTGCAGGCGGCGATTGCGGCGGGCGCGACTGCGGTGATCCAGCCCGGCGGCTCCATCCGCGACGACGAGGTGATCGCGGCGGCCGACGCTGCGGGGGTGGCGATGGTGCTGACTGGGATGCGCCATTTCAGGCATTGACGGCGTTGCGTGACCGGGCGCGCATGTAAGCCGATATCGATCGCGAAAAGAGGACGGCATCGTGGAATTCGTAGATGATGACCACATCCGGCTGGTTTTCGACCGCGAATTCCCAGTTTACAGGTCTGAATACAGCGAAGGCGCAGAATGGCAGAAGCTGCCGCCTAGATTACTGGAAGACGTCTCCGGCGGGCCACCCAGAGTCCTCGGCATCCAATCTGGCTGGCAGACATCGCAACCCCGATGGCTGGATCGGTTGCATGATGTGCATCTCACATGGTCCAACTTCTTCATCAAGGGTGATCGCTGCATATCGATCTACGGCGATGCTCGCACGGCCGTTTCCGGCATCGTAAAGTGGCAAGATTTATCCAAGACTGCGGGCATTTGCTGCGATACGGAAAACTTTGTCGTCTCACGATCTCGACTGCAAAATGCAGAACATATCAGGGGTCGAACTATGTTCGCCTCGTCGAATGAGCCGCATAACTGGGGTATGTTTCTTCTTTACGTAGTTCCAGCAGTCATTCACTTCATTAAAAACAGGCACATATATGACAGACTGCTTGTCTATGCAGATCGCCCCAATCTAAAGGCAATGTTATACATTTTCGGTCTTGAAGATATGGACATGATAGTTCACGACTGTAGCAAAGCCTATTATCTTGAAAGCATAGATGTTTTCCGACATCCGCAAAGAGACTTCTTTGTTGCGCCAGAGACCAAGGCAATGTTTGCCGATTTGCGTGACAAGATACTGGTCAGCATCGTAGAGCCGGGTCCCCGCAACATCTACTTCAACCGCAACCGCCGAAACACTGATCCAAACAGCACCAGGCGTTTGACGAATGGAGACGATTTAGAACAACGACTTATTATGCTCGGATTCAGCTCGATTGATCCGGAGGACCTGCTTCCGGCGAAGCAGATCGAGCTATTTGGATCGGCAGAGAGAATCGTTGTTCTCGGTGGAGCCGGCCTATTCAATGCAGTCTTTTGCAAGCCAGGCGCCAAGATCGTCGATATCGAATCGACTTGCAATCATCTTGAGAACCACTCGACTATACTAGCGAGCATGGACGTCGATTACGGGATCCTCGTGGGACAGGAAGATCAAAACGATACGGTGGATTATGACAAGAAATGGACCGTAGACGTGGAACGGACCATTAGCGCAATCGCCAAATTCATGTTCTGACGGCACAGCCGGAAGATCGCCCACGAGACCTTAGTCGACGCCGACGAAGGCGGGATTTCGCGGGTAGTGGACAATGCGCAGCCGTGACGCTTGGCTTGTGCTCTGATGCAGACAAAGGAAGCAGTCTGCGTCAGAGCACAAGCCTTATTTAATGGACTGATTCAGCTGATGCCCTGAAGCGGGCGTCAGCATCAGACCACTAGCAGTTGAATTCGGCGAGAACAGCTTGCTAAAGTTCACTGTCTTGAGACATTGGCCTATCGGAACTGCCAGCATGAATGCCACAAGGCCGAACGATGACGGACTCTGATCCATTCGAACATCTGCGCACCGCCGCCGGGCCGCTCTGGACGGAATTTACCGGACATCGTTTCGTGCGCGGCCTCGGCGACGGCACGCTACCCACCCCGGCGTTCCGGCGGTACCTGACGCAAGACTACCTGTTCCTGATCCAGTTCGCCCGCGCCTACGCGCTTGCCGGTTACAAGGCACAAGGTTTGGCGGACCTGCGGGCCGCGTCCGACGGCTGTGCCGCGATCCTGGGCGAGCTGCCGTTGCATGTCTCGTTCTGTGCCGGGTGGGGTTTGGACGAACTTGGCATGGCCGCCGAGCCGGAGGCGCTCGAAACCGTCGCCTACACCCGCTTCGTGCTGGACTGCGGCGCAGCGGGCGACCTGCTCGACCTCTACGCCGCCCTGGCTCCCTGTGTGCTGGGCTATGCGGAGATCGGAACGCAGCTTGCGGTCCGGCCAGCGACAGGGAATCCCTATGCACCCTGGATCGCGACCTATGCCGGGCCGGAGTATCAGGCAGCTGCCGCCACGACAAGGAACACGCTCGCCCGGCTCTGGACCGAACGCGGAGGCGACGCGCGTGCGGCGACCCTGCAGGCAACATTCAACACCGCGGTCCGCCTCGAAACCGCGTTCTGGAGCATGGGTTGGCGCGGAGCAGGGGAGACCCGGAGGGCATGACCGGGCCGCAGTTCGTGCGGCTCACCCGCCACGGCAAGCGTCACCGGCACGCTGCCTTCCAGCCTTGCTTCGGGCAGGCGCTCGCCCTGGCCTAGCCGGAAATGGTGGCCAGCACCTGGTTCACATATCGAAGCGTCCACACGCTACCCATTGACGCTCTGACCATCCGGTGGGCCGCGTTCCCCGGCGCCGCTATTTCAGGAACTGCGCCGCGTTCGCCTTGGTCACGACGTCCAATCCGACATAGTTGATCGGCGCGACCGCCTGGCCCTTTTTCAGCGCCAGCAGCATGTCCATCGCCTTCTCGCCCATCTCGAACGGCCGCTGGCCGACCAGCACCTGGGCAAAGCCTTGCTGCAGCAGGTCGACCTCGATCCGCAGCGTGTCGGGCATGATGAGGAACAGCTTGCCGCCGTCGTATCGCGCGCGGTTGGCGTTCACGAAGCCCTTGTACGCCTCGGGTGCGAACAACGCCCAGCCACCGACCGGCACCACGGCGTCGGCGTTCGGATTGGCGGTCAACTGGTCCGAAAGCTGCTGGTTCGCCAGCGCCGAATCGTCGTTGCAATACGACGGGGAGCCCGGCGCGATCTTCCAGCCCGCCTTGGTCAGCACCTCGCCCAGGCCCTTCAGCCGCTCGTTCAGGTTGTCCGCCGCCGGGCCGCCGGACTGCGTAATGTAGGTGCCGGGCTTCGGCTGGCGTTGAACAAGCTGGCGGCCGAGCTCGCGGCCCATCTCGGTGTTGTCGGTGCCGACATAGGCTTGGCGAGCCGATTTGGGCGCGTCGGCGTCGAAAGTGATGACGGCGATGCCCGCGTCGCGCGCCTGCTTGATGACGTTGACCGCCAC
>CAXTJW010000345.1:0-4613 GCA_964244305.1 uncultured Acetobacteraceae bacterium | reverse complement strand
ACGCACGGACGGCGACGTTGCCGCCCGCGCCGTGAGATGTCCGCCGTCAGGCCAGAGCTCGCCTCGACCCCTGCAGCCGTTTGACCAAGGCGGTGATCGCAGTCCGGCCCGGGCGCTCGACGTAGCGGTAGGCGAGCACGCTGGCCGGGATCACCGAAACCGAACCAACCACGGCGAAAGCCAAAGCTGAGGCAGGTGAGACAGGGGCCGGGTGGAAGTATTGCAGGAGCTCCAGCTCAGGCCGACGAAACATGTGGTGGATGAGATAGATCGAGAACGAGATCGTCCCGAAGAAATAGGGAACCCGCTGCGACATGACCCGGCTTGCGGCGCCCGTGTTCCAGGCCCACGCCAAGACGACCAACGGGAAGCTGAGCGCGGCGAACAGGTCGAACCGCAATGCCAGGGCTGCGACGGAGAAAGCCGTGATGCCGCAGGTCCATGCGTTGGTGCCGACGATCCGCATCCATCCGTGGTTGCGAAACAGCCGATAGACCAGCATCCCGTAGCCGAATTCCGTGAAGCATCGAGCGAGGTCAAAGGGAACGTTCTGGGTTGCAAGACCCAAGCGCGGGTTCGCCAGCGCGACGCCCACAAGAACCGATGTCCCCAACGCAAAGAACGTCAGCGCGATCAGCCGTGGGCCCTGGAAGACAATATAGATGAAGATCGGGAACAGCAGGTATGCCGCCATCTCCACGCTGATCGACCAGGAGGGTGCGTTCATGTTGTAGCGGGACGAAAACCCTTGCAAATGCAGCACGTTGACGAGTATCGCGCTGCCCAGGCCAGCCTGGACCGCACTGCCTTCGATGAACAGATCAGACCGCCCCCAGATCGAGGCGATGCTCCCGAGCAGCAGGATGACGGCCAAAACCGCAAGGCCCAAGGGGAAAATCCGGGCAATCCGCTTCAAAAAGAATGGAACGAAGGCATTCATGCCATCGGCTTGGAATGCAGGAAAGTAGGTATACGACATGATGAAGCCGCTGAGGACAAAGAAGAAATCGACAGCCATGTAACCATGCGGCACGATCGAGGGTATCCAGCCGGAGCTATGAACCTGTGCCGTCGCCGAGAAATGCTGGGTGACGACGGCTAATGCCGCTACGCCCCTCAGGGACGTAAGCGCCTTGATCTCGCCGGTCTTCCCATCCTGCCCAATGGTCATTCCTGGATTCAGCCCATTCATTATGTTAACGTATTGGATGCGGGAATGAATATCCAGGCGAAATGCTCAGCCAGGACCGGAATAGCGCCCATGCGGCCGGCCTCCGGCAAAGCTCGTCCCTAAACCTGTCCCCTGGCCAAGCCGACCTTCGCTGTTACATTGGCTGCATCCTGTCCCGGAGACCTCATGATTGACATCGCCTTCGTTCCCACGGCCCTGCCCACATCCGGCGCGCTGGCCCTCCTGGTCCCCGAGGGCGAAAACCTCGGCGCGGGCGAGGGCATGCTGGCGCAGGCCGACGCCGCGTGCGGCGGCACATTGACCCGCGCCGCTGCCGCCGCCGGGTTCACCGGCAAGAAGGCGCAGACCTGCGTCGTGCTGGCGCCCAACGAAGGCCTGTCGCGCGTCGTGCTCATCGGCCTCGGCAAACCCGGCGACCACACCCTGCGCGGCATGGAGGACGCGGGCGCCGCCGCCGTCATGGCCCTCGCCCGCGATGTCCATGCGGCGCTAGCGGTGGACGGGATGCCGGCGTCCCACGCGGCGCACGCGGCGCTCGGGGCGCAGTTGCGAAGCTACCGCTTCGACCGCTACCGCACCAAGGAGAAGGCCGAGGACAAGCCGAAGCTCGTTACCCTGCAGATCATGGCCGACGAGCCCGACGCCGCCAGCGCCGCCTGGCCCGCCCTCGCCGCCGTCGCCAACGGCGTGGCGCTGTCCCGCGACCTCGCCAGCGAGCCGCCCAACGTGCTGCACCCGACCGAGCTCGCCAACCGCTGCCAACCGCTCCGCGAGCTCGGCGTCGAGGTCGAAATCCTGGGCCCGGACGAGATGCGCACCCTCGGCATGAACGCGCTGCTCGCCGTGGCGATGGGCAGCGTTCAGGAGCCGCGCGTCGTCGTCATGCGCTGGAACGGCGGCGAGCCCGGTGCCGCGCCCGCGTGCTTCGTCGGCAAGGGCGTCACCTTCGACACCGGCGGCATCAGCATCAAGCCGGCGCCGGGGATGGAGGACATGAAGTGGGACATGGCCGGCGCCGCCGCCGTGATCGGGCTGATGGCGGCGCTCGCCGGCCGTCGCGCCCGCGCCAACGTGGTGGGCGTCGTGGGCCTGACGGAGAACATGCCGAGCGGCACGGCGCAGCGCCCCGGCGACGTCGTGCGCTCGATGTCCGGCCAGACGATCGAGGTGCAGAACACCGACGCCGAGGGCCGCCTCGTGCTCGCCGACGTCATTTGGTATGCGCAGGGCCGCTTCACCCCCGCCTTCACCGTCGACCTCGCGACCCTCACCGGCGCCATCATCGTGAGCCTCGGCCACGAGTATGCCGGGATGTTCAGCAACGACGACGCACTGGCGACGCGGCTGTCCGCGGCCGGGCAGGCAACCGGTGAGGCGGTGTGGCGCATGCCGCTCGGCGACGCCTACGACAAGCTGATCCGCTCCGACATCGCCGACATGAAGAACATCGGCGGCCGGCCCGGTGGCGCCATCATCGGCGCGCAGTTCATCCAGCGCTTCGTGCGCGGCCCCTGGGCGCATCTCGACATCGCCGGCACCGCCTGGAGCAGCAAGGACACCTCCGTCGCGCCGAAGGGTGCCACCGCCTATGGCGTGCGCCTGCTCGACCGGGTCGTCACCGACCACTTCGAGGCAGCCGCGGCCCAGTGAACGTCCGCAGTGAACGACAGCAGTGAAGGTCAGCTTCGTCCGGCGGAGCGCAGCGCCGGCACGCGCCGTGCCGCTGGCCGAGGACGCGCCGCCGCCGAAGCCGCATCTGGCCGCCGCCGCAGGCTTCACCGGCCGTTTGGGCCAGGTGTCGGAGATCGTGACCCAAAAGCGCCGGTTGCTGCTGCTCGGCATGGGGGACGGCCATGATTGGGAGGCCGCCGCGGCGCTCGCCGCCGCGCGTCTGCTCACGCTCGATCATATCGCGATCGACGCTCGCGGGCTGTCCGCTCAGGCAGCCGTGGCGCTTGCGGCCGGGGCGTGCCTGCGCGGCTGGCGGTTCGACCGGCTGCGCACCCGTCCCGATCCCGTAGGTTGGCCCGACCGGGCGCGGCTGGCCCGCGTCGATATCCTAACCGACCAGCCCGCCGCAGCCGAGGCCGCCTGGGTCCCCGTGCACGCTGCCGTCCAGGGCGCGCTGTTTGCCCGCGACCTCGTCGCCGAGCCCGGCAACATCCTGACCCCGCAGGGCTTCGCCGCCCGCCTTGCTCGGCTGGAGGCCGCCGGCGTGTCGGTCGAGGTGCTGGACGCCGCGCAATTGCGTGACGAGGGCCTGCGCGCCCTGTTGCTGGTGGGCGGCGCGTCGGCGAACCTGCCCTGCCTCGCCGTGCTGCGCTGGCGTGGCACGATCAACGCGCCGCCGGTCGCCTTCGTCGGCAAGGGCGTGACGTTCGACATGGGCGGCGTGTCGATCAAGCCCGCCGACGGCCTGCATGAGATGACCGGCGACATGGCCGGGGCGGCTGCCTGCGCGGGCGCGATGCTGGCGCTGGCGCTGCGGCGGTCCCCGGCGCCGGCTGTCGCGGTGCTGCCGCTCGCCGAAAACATGCTGGGCGCCGCTAGCTACCGGCCCGGCGACGTGCTGCGCACCTACGACGGCACCACGGTCGAGATCGTCGATACCGACGCCGAGGGCCGGTTGCTGCTCGCCGATGCGCTGGCCTGGACCATCGAGAACCTGCGGCCGCAGGCGGTCGTGGACCTCGCGACCCTGACCTACAGCGTAATCAGGGCGCTGGGCGGCGTGATGGCGGGGCTGTTCGCGCCCGACACCATGCCGTGCGGTCTGCTGGCGGCGCATGTGGCGGCGGCCGGGGCAGCGGTGGGCGAACGGGTCTGGCGCCTGCCGATCGGCGACCTGCTGCCCGACGCGCTGCACTCCGACATCGCAGACGTCCGGCAGTGCAGCCTCGCGCCGCAGGTGCCGGACGCCATGCACGCGGCGGCCTTCCTGCGCCGCTTCGTCGGCGACACGCCCTGGGTCCACCTCGACATCGCCGGCATGGAGTTCCGCGAGGCCGCCTGTGACCGTCACGCCGTCGGCGCCACCGGCTTCGGCGCCCGCCTGCTGGACCGCCTGGTGGCGCAGCGGTTCGAGGACCCGCACCGGTCATGACACCCGCTCCGTGACAGACGTCGGCTTCTATCACCTGACCCGCACCGGGCCCGACCGGGCGCTGCCGGCACTGCTGGGCCGCACCTTGGCGGCGGGCGAGCGCGCGGTGGTGCGGGCCGGCAGCGAGGCGCGGGTGGCGGCGCTGGACGAGGCGCTATGGGCGAGCCAAGATCCGGATTGGCTGCCGCACGGCACCGCGCGGACCGGGCACGCGGCGTTGCAGCCGATCTGGCTCACGACGCTCGATGAGAACCCGAACGGGGCGCGGTTCCTGTTCTTGTTGGACGGCGCCGGCTGCACGGATTTGCTGGCCTGGAC
>CAXTJW010000344.1:0-4628 GCA_964244305.1 uncultured Acetobacteraceae bacterium | reverse complement strand
AGAGCCTGACCGAGGACGGCCGCGCCGCGCTCGACAAGCGCTGCAAGCTGACGACAAATGAGCTGGCGGACCTGCTGATCCTGGCACGCCGCCACGTGCCGTTCGTCCAGGCGAACCTGCTGGAGACCCAGGGCGACGATGCAGCGATGGTCGTCGCCTGGCGTGACCGGCTGCGGGCGGCGGGCGTATGGGCGAACGACCCGGTGCCGCTCTATCCGTATCCGAGCTCGCCGGACTACCGCCGGCTGTTCGGATTGCCGGACGACGCGGCTTGGGAGCGGGCGCATTCCCACTACCTCGGCCAGTTCTCCACGTTCTCCGACATCCAGGACGGCCGGCCGTTGCCGCTGCGGCAGCTGGAGCATGCGTGCCGGACGGATTAGGCGCTTCCTCGCTGCGCCTGTTGCTGACGACGGACGCGGTGGGCGGCATTTGGCGCTACTCGGTCGATCTCGCGGACGGGTTGGCAGCACATGGCGTCCAGACCGTGTTGGCCGTGTTGGGACCGGATGCCGACCGTGTGCAGCGCGTAGAGGCTGAGGCAGTGCCGGGTCTCCGTTTGGTAAACACCGGGTTGCCGCTGGACTGGACGGCCAAGATGCCAGCAGATCTCGACCGGGCCAGCGAACGCCTCGCCAGCCTGGCGGCGCTGGTGGGCGCAGGCGGCATACATCTGCACGCGCCGGCGCTGGTCGGGTCGGTGCGCTGGCCGGCGCCGGTCGTGGCGGTCGCGCACTCCTGCGTGGCGACCTGGTGGCGTGCCGTGCGCGGTGGGGCGATGCCGGATGATTTCGCCTGGCGCACTGAGGCGACCCGTAGCGGGCTTCTGGCCGCCGACGCCGTGATCGCGCCGACCGCGGCGCACGCCCGCGCGATCGAGGCTGTTTATGGGCCGGTTCCGGTTCAGGTCGTGCATAATGGCAGCCGTCCCCTGCGCGCAAAGGCGCAGCGGCGGCCGGCGGTATTGACGGCCGGCCGTTTGTGGGATGAGGGCAAAGCGGTCGCGTGGCTCGACCGGGCGGCTGCGAGGCTTGGAGCGCCGGTTTCGGCGGCTGGGCCTACCCGGGGGCCCGATGGACCGACGGCGACTTTCGATCACCTGCAGCTTCTCGGGGCGCTCGGACCGGATGCGCTGGCCCGGGAATATGCCGGTGCGACGGTGTTCGCCTCGATGGCACGCTATGAGCCGTTCGGCCTTGCGGTGCTGGAGGCGGCGCAGGCCGGCATGGCGCTCGTGCTGTCCGACATCCCGACCTTCCGTGAGCTATGGAATGACGCCGCGATCTTTGTCGATGGCGAGGATGGCCTCCTCCCGGCGCTGCAGCAGGCATTGGCAAAGCCGGAGCCTTGGGCCGCACGGGCCCAGTCGCGGGCTGGGCAATATACGATCGAACGCATGGCAGCCGGCACGCTGGACGTGCATTGCGGCGTTCTGGCGACGGCTTGATGCGCTTCGTCTATTTCACGCATTCCCTCGCATCCTGTTGGAATCATGGCAATGCGCACTTCCTGCGCGGCGTGCTGCGTGAGCTGGCGGCGCGCGGCCATGACGTTCGCGCCTTCGAGCCCGCAGGCGCCTGGAGCCGGCAGAATCTGCTGGCCGACGGCGGCCTCGGCGCGGACGCGCTGTGGCGGGATGCCTATCCCGAGCTCTCCAGCACCGTCTATGACCCCGGCGCGGACCTGTCCGAATTCGTGGACGGGGCCGACGTCGTGGTCGTGCACGAGTGGAACGAGCCGGCGCTGGTTGCAGCTATCGGCCGGTTACGCCGTGCTGGCCGCTTCCGGCTGCTGTTCCACGATACCCACCATCGCGCCGTCAGCGAGCCGGACGCCATGCGGCGCTACGATTTGACGGCCTATGACGGCGTGCTCGCCTTCGGGCAGGCGTTGGCCGAGGTCTATCGCGCATGGGGCTGGGGCGACCGGGTCTTCGTTTGGCACGAGGCCGCCGACACCCGCCTGTTCCATCCGCCAACCGCCGGGCCTGCGCGCTCCGGCGCTGTCTGGATCGGCAACTGGGGCGACGGTGAGCGCACCTCGGAGCTGGAGCAATTCCTATTGGCCCCTGCAGCCGCCATTAACCTGCCGTTAGACGTTTATGGCGTAAGATACCCGGGACCAGCTCTGGAGATGCTGGCCCGCTACGGCGCACGCTATCGGGGTTGGCTGCCGAACCCGCACGCGCCGGCTGTCTTCGCGCGGCACAAGATGACGGTCCACGTGCCGCGCCGTTTCTATGCGGCCACGCTGCCTGGCATTCCGACCATCCGCGTGTTCGAGGCGCTGGCCTGCGGCATCCCCCTCGTCTCCGCGCCATGGCGGGACAGCGAAGGGCTGTTCACCCCAGGAGAGGATTTCCTGGTGGCGCAAGACGGCATCGAGATGCAGCGGCATCTGTCCAATCTCGACGCCGACCCCGCCCTGTGCGCCACGCTGGCTGCCCACGGCCTGAAGACCATTCTCGCCCGGCACACCTGCGCACATCGCGTGGATGAGCTGCTGCACATCCTCGATCAAGTCGACGCACCTCGGATTATGAGCGCCTGATGGATATCGCTTTCTACGGATCGAGCCTGCTGTCGTCGTACTGGAACGGCGCCGCCACCTACTACCGGGGCCTGCTGGGCGCGCTCGCCGCATTGGGCCATGGCATCACCTTCTACGAGCCCGACGCCTTCGACCGGCAGAGCCACCGCGACATCGACCCGCCGGAGTGGGCGCGCGTCGTCGTCTATCCCGCCACCATCGAGGGCGTGCAATCGGTGCTGACCGAAGCATCGCGTGCCGACGTCGTCGTGAAGGCCAGCGGCGTCGGCGTGTTCGACGACAAACTGCTGGCTGGCGTTCTTCGCCATGCGCGGCCCGGCGCCATCCGCGCGTTCATGGACGTCGACGCCCCCGCAACGCTTGCCGCCATCCGCGCCGACGCCGACCATCCGATGCGGCGCGCACTCGCCGAGCTCGATCTCGTATTGACCTACGGCGGCGGCCCGCCGGTCGTGGACGCCTACACGGCGCTCGGGGCGCAGCGATGCGTGCCGATCTACAACGCGCTCGACCCGGCCACGCACCATCCAGTCCCCGCCGCCCCACGTTTCCAGGCCGACCTGGCCTTCCTCGCCAACCGCCTGCCGGACCGGGAGGCGCGGGTCGAGGCGTTCTTCCTCGATGCCGCCGCGCGCTGTCCGGATCGGGCATTCCTGCTTGGCGGCAATGGCTGGCACGACAAGGCGGTGCCGGGCAACGTCCGCGCCATCGGCCACGTCGGCACCGCGGACCACAACGCGTTCAACTGCTCCTCGCTCGCAGTGCTGAATGTCGCGCGGGACAGCATGGCGGCCGTGGGGTTCTCGCCGGCGACCCGGGTGTTCGAGGCGGCTGGCGCGGGGGCGTGCCTGATTACCGACGCGTGGGAGGGCATCGAGCTGTTCCTGCAGCCCGGCACGGAGGTGTTGGTGGCGAGGGACGGCGCGGATGTCGCGGACCATCTGCGCAGCCTCACGCCGGAGCGGGCGCGCAGCATCGGCGAGGCGGCGCGCGGGCGCATCCTGGCCGGGCACACCTACCGGCAAAGGGCCGTGATCCTGGAT
This sequence comes from uncultured Acetobacteraceae bacterium, assembly GCA_964244305.1. GTDB lineage: Bacteria > Pseudomonadota > Alphaproteobacteria > Acetobacterales > Acetobacteraceae > CAHJXG01. Next base: position 1,035 of record CAXTJW010000344.1, on the reverse strand, counting down.
GAGCTGCTGCGCGACACCATGGCGCGTAAGCGGCAAGCTTCGGTTTGACGGGGCTGACAGGCGGAGTCCTTCGGAGTAAGCCCGACTGATGGCCGACGCGCTTCCCAGCAGCTCAATCCCCGACGTCATCCCAAGCTACACCCACCAGCAGATCAAGCGTGTCGTCACCGGGATCATGCTGTGCATCCTGCTCGCGTCGCTGGACCAGACGGTCGTGATCCCCGCGGTTCCCGCCATTGCCGCCGACCTCGGCGCGTTCGGGCATTTGTCGTGGATCGTCACGGCCTATTTGCTGACCAGCACGGCCGCGACGCCGATCTATGGCAAGCTGTCCGACATCTACGGCCGCCGCGCCCTGTTGCTGCCGGCGCTCATGCTGTTCATCGCCGCCAGCATGGCATGCGGTTTTGCGCAGACCCTGCCGCAGCTGATCGGCGCGCGGGGGCTGCAGGGGTTGGGCGGCGCCGGGCTGCTGTCGATGGCGCAGGCGGCGGTGGCGGACGTCGTCTCGCCGCGGGAGCGTGGGCGCTACCAGGGCTACATGGCGTCGATGTGGGGCATTGCCTCGGTGGCCGGGCCGCTCGTCGGTGGCTATGTGACGGACCATCTTTCGTGGCGTTGGGTGTTCTGGGCCAACCTGCCGGTGGGTCTCGCCGCGATGTGGCTGTGCGACCGTGCGCTGCGCACCATCCCGGTGCAGCGGCGCGGCGCGCGCATCGACGGCGTGGGTGCGGCGCTGTTGGCCGGCGGGGTGACGGCGCTGCTGCTGATGCTGAGCTGGGGCGGGGCGGAGTTCCCCTGGGCGTCGGCGCCTGTGGTCGGTGCCGGCATTCTGGGCTGCGTGTTGCTGGCGGCGCTGGTTTGGCAGGAGCGCCGGGTGGCGGACCCGATCCTGCCGCCGCATTTGTTCGGCAACCCCACATTCCTGCGCGGCGTGCTGATCGCATTCTTCGCGTCGCTCGGACTATTTGGCGCCACGTTCCTGTTGCCGCTGTATTTTCAGCTCGTGCTCGGGGTGGCGGCGGCCCAGTCGGG
>CAXTJW010000343.1:0-4629 GCA_964244305.1 uncultured Acetobacteraceae bacterium | reverse complement strand
GTCGCGATCGTTCAGGCCCTTGAGCGAGTGCGTTCATGATCGGATCGTCGGATGTTGATCTCCTTGTCATGCTCATTTGGTAACCGGAGCGGACGCGAGTGCCTTAGCGGAATGAACTCCGGACGGCTCAGCGACGGTTTCCAGACGCCTTGACGACGGCTCGACGACAGGAGAAGAGCGTACACACCATTGCATCCGTCCCCGGATGCGACGAGGGCAGAATCCACTCGCGTCCGACCGCCTTACCGTGGCGCCTCAATCGAGGAGGCGGAGCCATGCTCGCAGAGCTAACGCAACGGATGTCAGGCATAGAGGATGTTCTACGAGGGGTTGTGCAAGGCATAAGTGGCCTGGACGAGCGGATGCGCGTGCAGTCCGAGCAGCAGGCCACGCTGATCGAACTGCTCACCCCGAAAGAGAAACCTAAGCCGGGCGGCATGCGCCTGGATGAGCTGCTGGCCCAAATGGTCGTCCGCCTCGATACGCAGAACCATCTGCTGAAAGACGTGAGCGACGTCGTGAGCCGGGCGGTGACGGCGCTGCCCTTGTCGGTAGTGCAAGCGATCACCGATGCGTTCGGGTCGGCCGACGAGCTGCCAAAGCGCGCGCCCCGGAACGGCCATGCGGGAGATGGGGCATGATCTCCTTCCGCAAGATCAGCGCCGCCTCCAACGGCAAGCTGATCCGCGCCTACCTGTCCGAAGGCGTCGCACCTGACGATCCCGGCCGCAAGCTGGCCACCTACTACGCCGGCCGCGACCCGCGTGCCTGCTGGCGGCCTGACATGGCGCCCGGTGTGGCGCGGGCGCTCGGCATCGACCCGACGATGGCGCCCGGGAACGAGGCGCTGGAACGATTGTTCGAGGCCAAGCGCGCCGATACTGGGGAGGCCTGGACCAAGCATAGCCGCACCGTCTCGGCCTACGACCTGACGGCTTCGCCCGACAAGTCGGTCACGCTGGCGATCGAGTTCGCCCGCGACGATGCAGAGAAGGCAGCGCTGATCCAGGCGGTCTGGCGGGCCAACGACGATGCCATGCGCTTTGTCGCCGGCGAGATCGGCTGGGCACGGCGGGGCGACGGTGGTCAGCACGGGTCCGAGTCAGGAGACGTGGGATGGGCCTCGTTCATGCACTTCACGGCGCGCCCGACGCTTGCGGTCCAGGACGGGCCGGACGGGCAGACCTATGTCTGTGACGTGCCCGTGCCGGGCGACCCGCAGACCCACATCCACAATGCCATGTTCAACGTGGTCGTTACCGCAGACGGCCACGTCGGCTCGCTCGACAGCGCCGAGATGCACGACCGGGTGCACGAGTTCGGCGCCTACTTCCAGGCCCGCTTGGCCGACGAGCTGCGGGCGCTCGGCATCGAGGTCAGCTACAACAAGGCCGAGCAAGCGGCCGTCATCGCCTGCATCCCGGAGTTCGCCCGGGACGCATTCTCCAAGGGGCACAAGGCGACCGTGCGCAAGGCCAAGGACTACGCCCAGCGCCACGGCCTCGATTGGGACGCGCTGCCGGCCGAGCGCAAGCTGGCCCTGCTCGGCACCACGGCCCAGCACACCCGCCTCGACAAGTTCGACGGCAAGACCGACCGCGAGCTGTGGCACGACCAAGTGGAGCGCATCGGCTGGGAGCACGTCACCGTTATTGCGGGCGAGCCCGCACCGGAGCTGACCCGCGAGCAGCGGATCGAGCAGGCGGCGCAGTTCGCCATCCGCCATGTGGAGGAGGAGTTCGCCACGGCGGCAGTGCTGAACCTGAGCGTCATCCGCACCTGGGCCGCCCGGGGGCTGATCGGCACGGGTCTGTCCGGGACGGACGACATTAGCGCCGTGGTGCAGGAGGTCGAGCAGCGCGGCGTGACGATGCACGGCGAGCACAGCCGCCTGATCATCGGCGAAATGGCCGTAGGTATGCGGGAGGACAATCCCAAGCAGACCCGCCTGAAGGTGCGCGTGACCAACACGGCCCAGGTCAGGACCGAGCGCGAGCTGATGGCGTTGTCGGAGGCGGCGGCGACGGACCGCTCGGGCGCGCTGTCCGCGGCGGCGATCGATCGCGCGGTCGCGGCGTCCGGCATCGACTACCAGACAGATCCGAACGTCGGGCCCGCGCAGCTTGCGGCTGTCCAGGCCTTCGGCAGCGGCGGCGGCCTCGTGTTCCTGGAAGGGGCGGCCGGGGTGGGCAAGACCAGCCGGGTGCTGCCGCCGATGGTTGCGGCCTGGAAGGCGGACGGGCGGCGGGTGATCGGCTTGAGCCAGGCATGGCGCCAGGCGGACGCGCTGCAGGACGGGGGGATCGACAGGACGGTGGCGATGCAGCCCTTCCTGGCCGCCATCCGGTCCGGGGACATCACCGTGGACCGCAACACGGTTCTGGTGGTGGACGAAGCGGCGCAGATTGGGCCGCGGCAGTTCCTGGAGTTGCTCAAGCTGTGGCAGGACACCGGGTGCATCGTCCGTGCGCTCGGCGACCGCGAGCAGTGCCAGGCCATCGAGGCGAGCAGCGCGGTTGAGATCATGGCCCGCGTGCTGCCGCCCGAGGCGCTGCCCGAGCTGCTCGCCACCGTGCGGCAGAAAAGCGAGCGGGCACGCGAGATCGCGGGTCTGTTCCGGAAGGGCGACGCAAATGCAGCGCTCGACCGCAAGCGCGAGGACGGCACGGCGGTCCTGGTCGGTGGCGACTACGACCAGGTGGTGGACCGCATCGCTGCCTTCACCCTCGATCGCCGCAACGCCTTGCGCGAGGCGGGCAGCACGCGCGGGGTCACGGTGTCCGCCTTGACCAACGCCGATGCGGCCGAGATCAGCAAGGCGATCCGGGCACGCCTGAAGGCGCGTGGCGAGATCGGCGGCGACGAGGCGATCTATGCTGCCGTCGACAATCGAGGCGAGCAGTATGAGCTGCCAGTGGCCGTGGGCGACCGCTACCGGCTGTATAAGAAGACGTCGGCCACCATCGACGGCAAGCGGGGCTTCATCGGCGCCAACGGCGATGTGGTGGAGGTCGTAGGTCGGTCGGAGGCCGGCCTGGTGCTGCGAGACAAGGACGGCAGGGTCGGGAAAGTACAGTGGCGAAGGCTGCGTGACGGGGAAACGGGCCGGCTGCTGCTCGGCTACGGGCACTGCCTGACAGTGGACAGCGCGCAGGGGATCACGTCGGCCGAGCACATCAACGCCATGCCACGGGGGTCGGCCGGCATCACCGCGTTCAAGAGCTACGTGGCCGAAAGCCGGCACGAACGTGAGGCCTGGACCATGGTCGGCGAGTGCGCCGAACGGGACGCCGAGCGCATGAGCCGACCCCTCGGCGACCAGCGCGAGATCACCGAGGCGGATCTGTGGATGCGGACCGCGAAGAACATGGCAGCCAAACCGTACAAGTCGCTTGGCATCGACCTGGTCGACAAGCTCCAGTCCGGAGAGGACGCAGCCCATGACCACTTCATCCGCTCTGACCTGCGCATTCAGCGTCAGCAGGCCGAGGGACGCGACCACCGGGCCGAGTTCGCTGCCTGGAAGCACGAGGAGACCATTCGCCGCGTGCTGGAGCCGCGGATGGAGGCGCTGGATGCGGCCATGCGGCGCAATGGCGAGATGATCGAGGGTTTCCGCACCGCAGTGACCGACAGCCTGCGCGAGCTCAACCGGCGCATGGAGCAGGTCCTCCGGATGCTGGAACAGCGGGTCCGGCAGGCTCGGCAGGCCGTGCTCGCCGCCCGGCCGCCAGCTCCGGCTGCTACGCCGGACCCGCCGCCGCGGCCGGACATCCCGGCTCCGCCTGCCCCGACGGTGCAGCCGTACCCCGTATTCCGAATGTAGCAGCCGGCCCCGGGTCCAGCATCGCGGTCAGGGTCTTGACGGTGCGGGCCAGCTCCTCCGGCGCGATGAGCGGCAACCTCATGGAAACCGGCTCGCGCAGAACGCGGTCCCGCTCCGCCAGCAGCTGGCGCACGGCGCGCCTGGCCTGCGGGATCGTCCGGCCGCAAGCGCGCTCGATCACGACCAGGCTGCGCGCCAGCTCGCGGTCTGCGGTCGCGACCTCGCCCGGGTCGGTGAAGCTGGCAACAGGAGAGTTCCGCTCCCGCGCCGCCTGCCGCAGCAGGTCGGAGAACGCATGGTCTCCGGGCGCGGCCGCCGCACTGGACTGCATGCCCTCCTCGGTTGCCATCGCTGCGGCCGCTCCGATCGCAGAAGGCATCATGAGGTCCTCGACGCCATCAGCGCCCGTGTCTTCGTCGACACCGTCTGCTGGTTGGCCTGCCGATATGCGCTCAAGAGGACAGGCGAGCACCGCGCGCAGCGCGGCCTGCACGTGCGTTGCTTCGTGATTGGGGCCTGTGGCAGAGGCAAAGGCCCGCCGCAGCTCGGTCATCATGATGTCAAGTACGGGCGACCGGACCATCTTACCCGAGGCTGCCGCCTTTCCCTTCCCCTCGCTCAACGCCCTGCGCACGGCCGCGATCCGCGCCGCGCGCCGGCGCTGGTCCGCGACGTCCGGACTATCCAGCATGGACGGCCTGTTGCGCCGGATCATGCCCGCAAGCTCGACCGCGGCGTAGAACACCCTGGTGTAGATGCGGGTGTTCTGGAACAGGACGATCGCCTCGCCCGGCCGGAGTGCC
>CAXTJW010000342.1:0-4632 GCA_964244305.1 uncultured Acetobacteraceae bacterium | reverse complement strand
TCGCCGTAGTGGCGGCTGCCCTGCGCCATCAGCCGCTCGCCGACGTTGCCGCCGGCGGAGACGCGCATGCGGAGGCTGTCGCGCGGATTCTGGTGCACGAAGCCCCAGTCGGAGCGGTGCAGCGCCCGAAGCTGCGGGGCGGGCATGGCGTGCAGGTCGTGCAGCTGGCGGCCGGGGTCGCGGTACCAGACGGACCCGGCGTCCGGCGTCGTGCGGCCCGAGAGCACGTTGAGCAGCGTGGTCTTGCCCGAGCCCGATTCGCCGACGACGGCCAGCACTTCGCCAGGCCACAGGTCGGCGTCGACGCCATCGAGCGCCGCGATGGCGCCGAAACGCAGGCCCAGGCCCCGTGCGGAGAGCAGCGCGTCGCTCACTCGGCGGCCTTCCGCTGATCGGCCGCCACGCGCTCGCTGCAATAGTCCGTATCCGAGCACACGAACATCCGCGTGCCGGCGTCGTCCGTCACGACCTCGTCCAAATAGCTGCCGTCGGCGCCGCACAGCTCGCAGATCCCCGGCGCGCGGGCGGCGCGGAACGGGTGGTCGTCGAAGTCGAGCGAGCGCACCTCGGTATAGGGCGGGATGGCGTAGATGCGCTTCTCCCGCCCGGCGCCGAACAGCTGCAGCGCCGGCATCATGTGCAGCTTCGGGTTGTCGAAGGCGGGGATCGGCGAGGGCGACATCAAATAACGCCCGTTCACCATCACCGGAAAGTCGTAGCTGTTGGCGACATGGCCGAAGCGGGCGATGTCCTCATACAGCTTGACGTGCATCAGGCCGTATTCCGCCAGGCCGTGCATGCGGGTCGTCTCGGCGCGGCTCGGCTCGAGCTTCGCCATCGGCTCCGGCAGCGGCACTTGATAGACCAGGATCTGGCCCTCGTGCAGCGGGGTCTCGGGGATGCGATGCCGGGTCTGGATGATGGTGGCGTCGGTGGTGCGCGTCGTGGTCGCGACCCCGGCCGTGCGGGCGAAGAAGCGGCGGATCGACACTGCGTTGGTCGTGTCGTCGGCGCCCTGGTCGATCACTTTCAGCACGTCGTCAGGGCCGAGGATGCTGGCCGTCACCTGGATGCCGCCGGTGCCCCAGCCATAGGGCAGCGGCATCTCGCGGCTGCCGAACGGGACCTGGTGGCCGGGGATCGCCACCGCCTTCAGGATCGCCCGGCGGATCATCCGCTTGGTCTGCTCGTCGAGGTAGGCGAAGTTGTAGCCGCTCACGCCGCATTCCCCTTAATGTCGGCTTCTTTCGGCTCCGCGGCGGCGGCACGCATGCGGCGGACCGTCTCCAGCTCGCTCTGGAAATCGACGTAATGCGGCAGCTTCAAATGCTCCACGAAGCCGGTCGCCTCCACGTTGTCGCAGTGCGACAGCACGAACTCGACGTCCTGCGCGGGCGCATCGCTGTGTTCGCCAAGCTCGGCCGCGCGCATCGCCCGGTCCACGAGCGACATGCCCATGGCGCGCCGCTCCGAGTGGCCGAAGCACAGGCCGTAGCCGCGGGTGAACTGCGGCGGCGCGGCCCGGCTGCCGGTGAATTGGTTGACCATCTGGCACTCCGTCAGCACGACGTCGCCGATATCGATGGCGAAACCTAGCTCCGGCGGCTCGATCTCGACGATTGCCTCGCCGACGCGCAGCTCGCCGACGAAGGGGTGGTTGTTGCCGTAGCCGCGCTGGGTCGAGTAGCCGAGCGCCAGCAGGAAGCCCTCGTCGCCGCGCGCCAGGGCCTGCAGCCGCACGTCGCGCGCCGCCGGAAAGGCCAGTGGTTCGCGGGTGAGGTCTCCGGGCGCCGTGTCCGGCGTGGCGGCGTCCGGTTCCACCAAGCCTTCCTGTCCCAGGATGCCGAAGGCGGGCGCGAGCGGCTGCGGCTCCACGCTGGTCTCCGCGGGCGCTGCCGGCGCATCGGGCAGGGTAAAATCCAGCAGCCGATGGGTATAGTCGTAGGTCGGCCCCAGGATTTGCCCGCCCGGCAGGTCCTTGAAGATGGCCGACACGCGGCGCATGGCCAGCATCGCGCCGGTTTCGACGGGCCGGCCATGGGCGAAGCGGGGCAGGGTGGTGCGGTAGGCGCGGAGCAGGAACGCCGCCTCGATCAGGTCGCCCTGGGCCTGCTGGATCGCCAGCGCCGCGAGCTCCCGGTCATACAGCGATCCTTCCGCCATCACGCGGTCCACGGCGCGGCCGAGCTGCTCGGCGATCTGCGCGGTCGTCAGCGCGGGGACGGCCGGGTCACCGCGACGGACGGATGCGAGCCAGGCATGCGCCGCGTCGATCGCGCGCTCGCCACCCTTCACCGCGACATAGGCCATCTACGCTGTCCTGATCTGCACGGTGCGCGGCAATGCCGCCACCTGGTTGCCGGCGCACAGCACCACGTCCACGCCGCGTGGGAACAGCGCGCGGTTCACCGCCCACTCCGTGCCGAACCCGTCGGGCAACCCGGCGACCGCCAGCGTCGCGGGCGCAGCGAGGCCCGGACCCGACAGCTCGAACCGCGCGCCTTGGCCGAGGGCCGCAACCTGCAGGATGATCGTCGCCCCGAGTTCCGGCGCGTCGTCGGTTCCGGCCGGAAAGGCGTCCAGCCGCACGGGCCGCAGCGCCAGCGCCAGCGCAGCCGAATGGGCCGCAGCGGTGGGTGCGCTGCAGTGGAAGGCGATCCAGTCCCGCACCGCGCCAGCCGTGTCATCGAGCCAAAGCGGCGTGTCGGCGTCGGCCAGCGTCAGCAGCACGGCCGCGGTCGCGGCGTCGAGCGCCGGCGGAGGGTCCAGTGCCGCCGCGATCCGCACGATTTGCCCGGGCCGCGCCATCGCATCGAGAATGGCGCGGAAGCAAGCCTGGCTGTCGCGCGTTGGATCGACAAAGCCGGGATGGGCCACGCTCGCCGGCGCTTCGGTCATGACCGCATCGTCGCCAAGGTGAAGAACTGCACCTGGGTCGCGGCGGCCCGGCGGGACAATGTCTCGCGCCGGGCCGCCTGTGCCGCCGCCAAGGGCTGGATGACCGTCGCGTCCAATTCCTGCGTGAGCGCCGGGTCCTGCAGCGCCGCGTCGAGCGCCGCCGCCAATTCGGCCTGGCGCAGGTCGCGGCCCAGGCAGTAGGCATGGCCCACCCGTCCGTCCACGGTGCGGACCGTGCATCGCGCAACTGTCGCCTCGCCGAGGTTGAACGGCGCGCCGGTTCCGCCAGCCCGGCCGCGGAGCATGACCAGCCCAACCTCCGGCCCGCGCAGCCGGGTGAAGGGCGGCAGGCGGTCCTGGACGGCAGTGGTCATTTCGTCCGCGGTCGCACGGGCGAGCACTGCCATCCAACGGCGGCGGTCCGGCATATAAGGGGGTGATGCGGCCAACGGAGGACTCCGAAGTTGTCTAGACAACTACGCGGCGAATTCGCTAACGTCAAGCCGGACGTCGCACAGGAACGGGGCGCGTAGGATGACCATTGCATGACGGGTTCGGTTGGTAGGGCGGGCGCAGGCGCGAAGGCCGACCCGCGGCCTGGTGCCCCGCTATGGCGTCAGATCGCCCATTCGGTCGCCTCCGGCATCGGACCCGGCGGCTTGCAGCCCGGCGACCGCCTGCCGACCGAGGCGCAGCTCGCGGCACGGCACGGCGTCAACCGCCATACCGTCCGGCGCGCCATCGAAACCTTGGCGCGCTCCGGCCTGGTTCGCGTGGAGCAGGGCCGCGGCTCGTTCGTGGCCGAGGATCGGATCGACTACACGGTCCAGCCGCGCACCCGGTTCAGCGAGTGGATTCGCCAACAGAATAAGGAGCCGACCGGCCGGGTGCTGCACCTCGGCGCGGTGGCTGCGACGGCGCAGGTCGCGGCCGGCCTGGGCATTGCGCGCGGCACGATGGTGGCGCTGTTCGGGCGGCTGGGCATGGCGGATGGGGTGCCGGTCAGCCTGTCGAGCCACTATTTTCCGCTGGATGGCCGGCCGGGGTTGCTGGAGGCGTTGCGTGATTCGTCCTCGATCACGGCCGCCTTGCAGTCGGTCGGCGTCGCGGATTATCGGCGTCAGGTCACGCGGGTGTCGGCCCGCATGCCGACGGGGATAGAAGCCGGACTGCTGCAGGTTCCGCGCAGCCGCCCGCTGCTGGTATGCGAGAACGTGAACGTGGATTTGGCGGGCGTGGTCGTGGAGTTCGGCATCGCGCAGTATCCGAGCAGCCGCGTGCAGATCATGTTCGAGCCATGATCTACAGACCCACCCTGGCTCCCGAAGTTGGACTCGAACCAACGACCGAGCGATTAACAGTCGCTTGCTCTACCAGCTGAGCTATTCGGGATCAGGTGGGACGCCCGTATAACGCCGCTCCCGGCGGGATGCAAACGGCTTTTCGCGGCGTGTTGGTTCAAATACCTTGTCCCGCCCGCGTCGCTCTGGCATGGAGGGCGCGTTGCGGGCGTGGTGGAACTGGTAGACGCGCCGGACTCAAAAAGGGGTTTGCGTCAGTTCTAGGAGATTTATTTTTTCCGGTCTGAATACAGGCGCTTAGCTCGGTGTTGGATGGGTCTCCCCAAACGGGCCAAAATGGGCTAGGAGCCACATAGGAGCCAAGCGGCTCGATGCGGGTGTGGTGGAATTGGTAGACGCGCCGGATTCAAAATCCGGTTCCGCAAGGAGTGTC
>CAXTJW010000341.1:0-4652 GCA_964244305.1 uncultured Acetobacteraceae bacterium | reverse complement strand
TTTTTGGACCGCGGCCAAGCTGGCGTTGCAAGGTGCGCCTGAGTCAGCATGGGATCCTGTGACCCACGCCGCAGTACAGCAAAAGTATTTCGCGCCAAACGCAGGCTACACCGCGGACTACTACGCATTTTTCTATCCGCCGCCTTTCCTGTTGATACTTCTGCCCTTAGCATTGCTGTCGTATAACGCCGCCCTGGCCGTATGGCTTACTGCGACTGGGCTTGCTTATTTTGCAGTGATCCGGTCGCTGCTGCCTCGAACGTGGCCTGCGGCCCTAGTCGCTTTAGCGTTCCCGGCCGTTCTGCTGAACATCGGGCATGGACAGAACGGTGCACTTACTACCGCATTAATGGGGGCGGCTGCGCTCCAGCTTGACCGGCGGCCCCGTGTCGCCGGTGCTTGCCTTGGCGCCCTATGCTTCAAACCACAACTTGCATTGCTCGTAGTCCCGGCACTGGTCGTCGCCCGGCGCTGGCGCTCGCTCGCCTGGGCAGCAGGAACGGCCGGAGCCTTATGCTTGAGTTCCTCTTTAGTGTTTGGGAGGGTAGCTTGGCAGGCCTTTTTAGCCAACGCACCACTCGCCAAAACGACGCTGGAAAGCGGCTTCGTCGGCTTTTCGAAGATGATGAGCACGTTTGCTGCAATGCGCCTTCTGGGCGCGACCTCTTCTCTAGCTTGGGCAATCCAATCTCTGGTCTCTCTGGCGGCACTAATCGCTTTGCTGAGCGTGTCTCGTCGCAGGCCGGGAGCGCAGGCCGAAGGTGCAGCGATGACCGCGGCCGCCTGCCTCGTCTCTCCTTTCCTGCTTGGTTACGACCTAATGCTCCTCGCGGTGCCGCTCGCGTGGATGGCTGCCCGGACGGAGAGTGGCGGCTATATGCCTTGGGAGAAGCTCATCCTAGCCTCTGCGTTCATACTTCCACTTGTGGCAAGCCCATTAGCCATGAAGGCCAACGCACCGCTAGCACCGCTTGTCATCACAGCTTTGCTCGTAGTGGTGGTGCGGCGCACTCGGCTTATTCCGGCAGCCGTGGGGTTCGGCGGATGATATTAGCTCGACTTTCCGTATCTGCGGTAAGTGCAAACCTCAGCAGATTACCCGGAAGACGTTCAAGATTGCGATAAAGTCGAGAGCGTTGTCAGCGAGTTCGTGAACTCAAAAGCAGCAGGTCTCATTGATGCTGGCCAAACGACGCGAGCGCGGGGGTCGCGCGCGCACATCCAGCAACATGCGGAAACCGTTTGCTACAGCCTGAAACAGTTCTCCGGCAGCCCGGGCGTGTCGACCTCCAGCTTGAACAGGCTGCCGGACAGCCGTTCTCCGGCATGATGCGCAGTCGACACATACAGGGTCCTCAGCGCCGGCCCGCCAAAGGCGGCAGTGGTGATGTTGCTGACCGGCATCGCCACCCGCTCGACCACCCCGTCCGGCGAGGCGCGCAGGATACAACCGCCCGCCCAGCGGCAGCTCCACAGCCACCCCTCGGCGTCGATGGCCGAGCCGTCCGGAAAGCCGGCGTCCACTGCGTTCAGGAAGGGACGCTCGTTGGCGATGGCCCCGGTGGCGGCGTCGTAATCGTAGGCGCGGATCTCGTTTTCCAACGTGTCGCCGAAGTAGAAGCGCGTGCGGTCCGGGCTCCAGCAGAGCGTGTTGGAGATGCCCAGACCCTCGCGCCACACCGTCACACTGCCATCGGGGGCAATGCGGAACAGCTTGCCCTGGCCGGGGCCGGTCTCGCCGGGCTCGCCATCAGGCAGCACGTTGTTCTTCATGGAGCCCACCCAGAAATTGCCGAGCGGGTCGACGCGACCGTCGTTCAGCCGGACCTGCGGCCAGCCGGGCAGGGTGAAACCGTGGTCCTGCCGCGCATCGGTTTCCGGCTGCCACAGCAGCAGGCGGGAGCCAAGGGCCACCAGCATCGTGCCCGGCCGGGTCGTCAGCGCGAGGGCCACGACCGGCTCGTCGAACATCCAGGTGTGGACGCCGCCTCCGATGGTGTCGAGCCGGTGGAGTAAGAAACGGTTGACGTCGGTCCAGTAAACCGCTTGTTCCTTGGCGCTCCAGACCACGCCCTCGCCGCAGCGGTCGCCGGTGGGTGCAACGCAGATCGCGGTCATGGCGTATCTCTAGAGTCTTGAGAAAACTGCGGGCGGCGGCAAGTGGCCGATATGGCGCGAAGGGGAATGGCGCGATGCGTGGGTTGCAGGGATTGCGGGTCTTGGTCACCGGCGCAGCGCAGGGCATCGGCCTGGCGGTCGCCCAGCGATTTGCGGCGGAGGGCGCGCGCGTGGCCTTGAACGACCGCGACGACGGCCCGTTGCTGCGCGCGGCGGTCGCTTCGCTGCCGAGCGTCGCCGCCGGACCGCACTTCGCCGCGCCGGGCAGCGTCGCGGAGGAGGCAGCTGTTGAACGCTTCGTCGCACAGGCGATTGCCGAGCTGGGCGGGTTGGACGTCCTGGTGAACAACGCCGGCGTGCAGATCGCCAGTCCGACGGAGGCGATGGACATCGCCGACTTCGACACCGTCCTGGCGGTCAATTTGCGCGGCATGGTGCTGTGTGCCCGCGCCGCCATCCGGCACTTCCTGACCCAAGACAGCGGGCCGCAGGGGCGCGGCGTGGTGCTGAACAACTCGTCGGTCCATGAGACGATCCCCAAGCCGGGCTACCTCGGCTATTCCGCCAGCAAGGGCGCGATCGGCAACGTGACCCGCACCCTGGCGCTAGAGTTCGCCGGTCGTGGCATCCGCGTCAATGCGGTTGCGCCAGGCGCGACCGTCACCCCAATCAACGCCGCGTGGATCAACGACCCGGCGGCACGCGGCACGATCGAGCGCCATATCCCGATCGGCCGCAGCGCGGAGGCGTCGGACATCGCCGCCTGCTTCGCCTTCCTGGCCTCGGCCGACGCCGCCTACATCACCGGGCAGACCATCTTCGTCGACGGCGGCCTGACGCTGCACGCCGACTTCCGCGAGAACTGGTCGTCCTGATTTCGGGCATCTCGTACGGCGCGGTTGCGCCTGGTGTTAATGCGTCCAGCCCTCGTAACTCGCGACGTTGTCACGGGTTACGAGCTTGGAGGGCATCAGGATGATCGGGTTTTCGGGCTTCTTGCCGTTCATGATGTCGACGCCCGTTTGCAACGCCAGCTTGCCCATCGCGTAGGGGTCCTGGCTCGCCGAGGCCTGCACTTGGGTGCTGCCCTTCAATGCGGCGACGATGTCCGGGGCGCCGTCGACCGAGGCGATGACGATGCCGGTGCGGTTGAGCTGCTTGGCGGCGAGGTCGCTGCCGATCGCTTGCGGGTCATTGATGGTGAACACGCCCTGGATGCTGGGGAAGCGCGTCAAATAGCCCTGCATCACGTTCAGCCCGCCATCGCGTGAGCCCTTGCCGTCCTGGTCGAACGACAGGAGCTTGATGTCGGGATAGCCGCCCAGCACCTTCTTGCAGCCGTTCACCCGGTCGATCACCGCCGAGACCTGCGGTCCGTTCTCGATGACGACGTTGCCCTTACGGTCGATCTTGTCGGCCATGAATTGGCACGCGATCTCGCCGGCCTGGATGTTGTTGGTCATCACCGTGGCATCGGCGCCGGCGGCGGCCACGTCGACGCCGACGACGGTGATGCCCGCCGCCTGCGCCCTCTTGATGGCCGGTGCGATGGCCCGCGGGTCGGATGCGTTGACCAGGATCAGGTCGACCCCGGCGGCGATGAAGTTGTCGATCTGGGTAAACTGCTTGTTCAGGTCGTAATCCGCCGAGACGGCCGTCACCTTGACCTGCGGGTTGACCTGCTGTGCCGCGTCGGTGGCGCCCTTGTCGATCGCGCCGAAGAACGGGTTGCCGAGCGTGCCGACGGTGATGCCGATCGCCTTGAGGTCACGGGCGGTCGCGGAACTGGCTGCAAACGCAAGCGCTGCGCCGGCGAGCAGAATGGTTTTCAACATCAGACGTGTCCTCCAAGCCCTATTATTAAACCACGGCGGTTGGGCCATGACCCGCCGCGGCATGATCCGGCGATCAGGTGCGCGCGCTGCCCTGCAGGCGGACGCGGTCGAGCGCCACGGCGCCGATGATCACCAATCCCTTGACGATGAACTGCCAGATATCGGAGACGCCGACCAGCGTCAGTCCGTTCGACAGCACGGCGATGATCAGCGCGCCGATCAGGGTGCCCCAAATCGAGCCGATGCCGCCCACGAAGCTGGTGCCGCCCAGGATGACGGCGGCGATCGCGTCCAGCTCGTAGCTTTGGCCAAGCTGCAGGCCATTGGCGGCGAACAGCCGGGCGGCCGACATGACACCGCCGAGGCCGGCGAGCAGGCCGGAGGTGGCATAGACGAACAGCAGGATGCGCCAGACCTTGATGCCCGATAGCCGCGCCGCCGCCGGGTTGCCGCCGACGGCGTAGATCCATACGCCCAGCACGGTGCGGCGCAGGATGTACCAGGACATCAGGATGACGATCAGCGCGATGATCGCCAGCACGGGAATGCCGACGCCGGACGCGATGGGGATCGTCGCGTTGCCGATGGCGGCGAAGGGCAAATCGGGGTTGAAGATGGTGGTGTCGCCGCCCATCAGCCGGGCGAGCCCGCGCACCGCCGTCAGCGAGCCCAGGGTGACGATGAACGGCGGCAGCTTGC
>CAXTJW010000340.1:0-4655 GCA_964244305.1 uncultured Acetobacteraceae bacterium | reverse complement strand
GCATGCAGAGCAGCCTGTCGATGGTCTATGACCGCGAGATGGGCAGCATGAAGACGCTGATGGTCAGCCCCTTCCCCCGCTGGTTCCTGCTGCTGTCGAAACTGCTGGCGGGCATCGCGGTCGCGGTCGTGCAGTCCTACCTCTTCCTCGGCATCGCCTGGTTCTGGGAGATCGAGCCGCCGTTCATCGGCTACCTCGCCGTGCTTCCGGCGCTGATCCTGTCGGGCCTGATGCTGGGGGCGCTGGGCCTCGTGATGTCGTCGTTCATCCGGCAGCTGGAGAACTTCGCCGGCGTCATGAACTTCGTGATCTTCCCGATGTTCTTCGCCTCCTCCGCGCTGTATCCGCTGTGGCGCGTGAAGGAGAGCAGCCTGTCCCTGTGGTGGGTGTGCCAGTTGAACCCCTTCACCTCGGCGACGGAACTGATCCGCTTCGCGCTGTACGGCCGGGTGGATTGGGGGTCGGCGGCCATCGTCATCGGCTGCACCGCGGCGTTCATGGCGGCGGCGGTCGCGGGCTACGACCCGGGCCGTGGGTTGATGGCGCGGAAGGCCGGGCCGGAATGAGGGTGTCCACTATCTTGGGGCTCAGGGCCGCAGGGCTGGGGCTGGCGGCGCTTGCGCTCGGCGCGGCGGGGCCGCCGGCCGATCCGGATTGGCCCTGCGTGCAGCGGCTGGTGCCGAACCTCACCGCCGGCACGCTGTGGGGCGGGCACGACGCGGCCGGCGATTGGCGCAGCGATCCCCAGGTGGCCGCGGTCGTCGCCGCCGTGGCGCCGCGGGGCGTGTCGGCGCAGGACGGCGCCGCGCGGCTGGGCCAGTTCGTGGCGACGGTGCCGTCCGCCGACCGGACCGGCCGGCTGGCGCTGCTGTTCGCCGGGCTGGTGGAGGAGACCAACCAGCAGCGTGCCCAACTCATCGACCGCCTGCGCGGCATCGCCCGGCGGCAACGCGCGCTGACCGAGCGGACCTCGCAGGTCACCGCCGAACTCCGCGCCTTGCCGCCCGACGCCCCGGCGGACCAACGCGAGGAGATCGCCAGCCGCCGCGGCTTCCTGATCCGCGAGTACGAGGATATCGGCCGCACCATCCGCTACGCCTGCGAGACGCCCGTGCAGATGGAGGCGAAGCTGGGCACCCTGGCGCAGGCGTTGCAGCGCGGGCTGGGGGATTAGGCCGGACACCAGCGACGGATAGCCGCCGCGAGTGGGTGGCGAGGCTACTCGAACTCCTCGGGCACGGTGTCCTGCATCGGCAGGCCGAGCGCCTGCCAGCCGTCCGCGCCCTCGGGGAACCAGGCGGCGTGGAAGCCCATCTCACCCGCCCGGCGGGCCGCGGTCCAGCTCATCCAGCAATCCGCCAGGCAGAAGAAGACGACCAGCCGGGCGGGATCATCCCGCGTCACGTCGCGCAGCCGTTGCTGCAGGCGTTTCTGCACCGGCTCGGGCAGCGCGCCGCGGCCGATCTCCGGCCACCACAGGCTGCCGGGGAGGCTGGGATGGCGGGCCGGCAGCCAGGGCGTGCCGGGGCGCATATCCGGTGGCCGGCGCGGCGCCGGCAGCACGTCGATCAGCACCGCGTCGCGCCGGGCCACCCGCTCCTGCATGGACGGGATGTGCAGCACGGCGGCGCCCGGCACCGTGTCGGGCACCGGCGCGCGGTAGCTGTCGAGGCGATAGGCGTCCGGCACCGGCACGTTGGGGTCGGCGCAGGCCGGCGCGGCCGCCAGGCCGATGGCCAGCGCGATGCCCGTGCGCCTCAAGGCGTCGCCTGGCCGGGCTCGTCCAATACCGGCACGCCGTACTCCGACAGCACGGTGGCGATGTCGGCGCGGCGCTTGCCGATGGCCTGGTTGATGCGCCGCCGCCATTCCGGCTCGTTCGCGCGCACGCCCATGGCGATGCGGTAGTCGAGCCGGGGCGCATTCGGCTCCGGCTTGATGAAGGCGGCGGTCAGCGGCAGGTGCTCCCGGGTGATCGCGAAGCCGGCCGGCGGTCCCCAGACCAGGGCGACGTCGATCACCCCGTCCACGAGGTCCTGCAGCATGGCGCGCGGCGGGTTGCTGATCCGGGTATCGACGCGGAGCGAGTAGGCGCGGACCTGGCTCATCAGGTTGTGCCGCAGCAGCAGGTCGGTCGGCGGCGTCGCGGCGATGATGCCGAACCTCTTGGAGGCCAAGGCGGGGTCGCCGACCGACCGCGCGGCGATCCCGTCGGCGGTGCGGGTCACGAGCATGTAGCCGGTGTGATAGTACGGGTTCGTGCTGTCCACGATGCCATCGCCGCTGACAGTGCCCATGATGAGGTCGCACTCGCGGGCGCTCAACGTGTTGCGCACGAAGCCCGTCACCTGCGGGAACCACACGTAGCTGACCGGCAGGCCGAGGTCGGCGCCGACGATCTCGGCGATCTTGTTCTCGAACCCCTCCCGCGCCTCATTGGAATACGGCAGGTTGTGCGGATCGGCGCAAACGCGCAGTTCGGTGCGGGAAATCAGCTCGGCGCGTTGGGCCTGCGCGGGCGCGCCTTCCAGCACCATGCCCGACGCGGCCAGGCAGGCGATCCAGAAGCATCTGGAGACACGGGGCCAGCCGAAGGACCTCCTTCGGCCGGACACCGGATCAGCTGTCATCGCCGATGCGCTTCGGGCGTCCGCGCGGCAGCTTCTCGTCCGAGCGGGCCTTCAGATACCCGTAGATGTCGTCGAGGTACAGCACCACGTCCTCCGTCGTGCCAAAGGCGGGCATGACGTTGTTCTGCGACTTGGTGACGTTCTGCCGCCCGTTGACGATGACGTTGGTGAAGTCTTCGTAGGACAGATGCTTGAGCGATTCGGTCAGGCTCGGCGCGTAGGAACTGCCGGCGCCGTCCGGACCGTGGCACCGGTGGCAGGACTCGCCGTAGCGGCGGTAGCCGTTGAACGTATGCTGGTCCACATGCCCCTCCTGGACCATGTAAACCGGGTCGTTCTCCGCCTTCGCCCCGGACGACCCGGCAACGGCGGCCAGCACGGCCCCAACCAGCCCCGACACGGCCAGCAGTGATCTATATCGCATTCATCGTCTCCGGACGTCGCTCCGGCCGCGGGCGTGCCGCGGCCGGAGCGTGCTGATGTCGGCTCAGTCGAGGCCGAACACGGTCATCACGCCGCCCAACTGCGTGTAGTTGGACAGCTGTTTGTAGGCGCCGACCGCGCCCAGGCCGTCGCTGTCGTTGCCAAGCCCGGCCGCCATGCCGATCCCGGCCCAACCGCCGACGCCCGACAGGACAGCGATGTACTGCTTGCCGTTATGCGTGTAGGTCGTGACGTTGCCGATGATGCCGGACGGCGTCTTGAACTTGTACAGCTCCTTGCCGGTCTTGATATCGACCGCCTTCAGGTAGCCATCGAGCGTGCCGTAGAACACGATGTCGCCCGCCGTTGCCAAGGCGCCGGACCAGACGGAGAACGGCTCCGGGTCCGACCAGACGATCTTGCCCTGGCCCGCATCCCAGGCGATGAAGTTGCCGAGGTTGTTCTCACCCTTCGGCGGATACATCGAGAGCGTCGCGCCGACATAGGGCTGGCCGGCGGTGTAGGACACCTTGAACGGCTCGTAGTCCATGCAGACGTGGTTGGTCGGCACGTAGAACAGCCCGGTCTTCGGCGAGAACGCCGCCGGCTGCTGGTCCTTCGACCCGAGTGCGGCCGGGCAGACGTTGCGGCTGTTCTTGTCCTCGCCGTTGGCCTGCGTCGAATAGGCGGCCACCACCTCGGGGCGCCCGGTCTTCATGTCGACATGCGTGGCCCAGTTCACCGCCGGGTCGAACTTCTCGGCGACCAGCAACTCGCCCGTCTCGCGGTTCAGCGTGTAGCCGAAGCCGTTGCGGTCGAAGTGCACGAGCGCCTTGGTCATCTTCCCCTTCACGGGGATGTCGGCCAGGATCATCTCGTTGATGCCGTCGTAGTCCCACTCGTCATGCGGGGTCATCTGATAGACCCACTTCGCCATGCCGGTGTCGGCGTCGCGGGCGAAGATGGTCATCGACCACTTGTTGTCGCCGGGGCGCTGCACCGGGTTCCAGGTGCTGGGGTTGCCCGTCCCGTAATAGATCAGGTTGGTGGCGGGATCGTAGGAGTACCAGCCCCATGTGCTGCCGCCGCCGGTCTTCCACTGGTCGCCCTGCCAGGTGGACACCGACGAGTCCTTGCCGATCGGCTTGCCCATGTTCGTGGTCTTCACGGGATCGACCAGCATCCCCTCGTCCGGCCCCACCGAGTAGGCGTTCCAGGCGAGCGAGCCGTCCTTCAGGTTGTAGGCCGTGAACCGCCCCTGCGTGCCGAACTCGCCGCCGCTGATGCCGACGTACACCTTGTCCTTCACGATCATCGGCGCCATCGTCATGGTCTCGCCCTTGGCGGCGTCGCCGTTCTTGACGTGCCAGAGTTCCTTGCCGGTCTTGGCGTCGAGCGCCACCGTCGTGGCATCGGCCTGGTTCAGGATGATCTTGCCGTCACCATAGGCAACGCCGCGGTTCACCGTGTCGCAGCACATCACGGCGATGACGCTGGGGTCCTGGCGCGGCTCGTACTTCCAGATGATCTTGCCGTTGTCGTTCAGGTCGAGCGCGAACACGTTGTTCGGGAACGGCGTGTGCACATACATGACGTTGCCGA
>CAXTJW010000339.1:0-4674 GCA_964244305.1 uncultured Acetobacteraceae bacterium | reverse complement strand
TCTGGCAAGGAGCATCCAATGGCATCCCCCGGCGCCGAGCTCGAGGCCATGCTAATCCGAACCACCGTGGTCAGCCTGGCCCTGCAAACGTTGGTCGGCCGGCTCGTGTCGAACGGCACGCTCGGCCAGACCGATCTGGCGGCCATGCGGGAAACCGGATTGCAGCTTGCAGCCGACCTTCGGGCACACGGCGGCACCGGCGCGCAGATTGGCGGCGCCCGGCTGGACGGCGAGATGGCCGGGTGGTGGGACGTGGCGGACGCGATGGGCAGCACCTGAGCACCGGGGCAGCACGCCAGATGCGGTCGCCTGTGATCCAGACGTAGCTGTGCTGGGCTACTCCGATCCGCATGTCAGCGCCCCATGAATGAGCTTGACGCCTACCGATGCGCCAAGCTGCTGCTCGACCAGCATTGGTCCGGTGCGGAGCTGCACGCGGGGATGCGCGCCGATGCGATGGAGGCGGCCGGCGATGAATCGGGACGGCGGGCCTGGTTGCAGATCCTTGCCGCGATGGATGAACTGCGGCGGACCGAGCGTCGCCTGGGTGAGGCGATCCAATAAGATAATATAGGTGACCTACGCCTCGGCCGGTTCGTTCCGGCGCCTGCGTCCACGCCAGCCTTACTTCACAAGAAAAGCGTTGGCCTGTTCGCACCAGCCCGACTGATGGCGGCACGCGGCACCATGGGTCGGTTCAACTCGACATCCTGCGGACTTGGCTGCTTTGGGCTCAGAGGGACAGCATCACACACAACGAAATTTCCGTTGCACGTAGCGTGTGTTCTTGATTTGTTCAGGACGACAATCCTATGGTCCTATCCGGAAGAACCGGAGGCCCCATGGATCTCTCTCTCACACCGACTATCCGCGCGCACGCCACACCGACTGCAGACCCCCAAATGGCTGTGGCCGCCGATGGCCAGCCGCGTCCGTCGTGCTTGACCCGCGGCCAGCGCTGGCTCGCCTGCACTACAGCGATCGCTGTCCTGTTGTCGGGGCTGAATGCGTCCGTGCAGGTTGTCAAAGCCTTCTTCGACCATCGTGACCCACCCGTGGCACAGCGCCCGCACCCGGGGCCTACACGCAAGCCGCTCCATAAGGCTCACCTCTCCAATGGCCCTGAACGGTTCGGCCTTGGGCAAGCAGGTCCTGACGCCGTCAAAGCCGCAGAGCCGGCCGATTATGTTCTTTATTTGTTCTCGTCACCTCATTACGTTGGCCCATGATGAGCCAGGCCCTCTGCCCAGCAACCCGTGACGAGCTCCGTGACACCCTCGACCACGTGCTTCGCTATGGCCGCTCGGGCCATCCGCGCCGTTACACGAGCGACGCCATGGCGCGTATCGCGGCCGACGTCTTGGTCGATCATCTCGAGCGGTCAGGGTTCGTGGCGATCAAGCCGCCGTCTGTCCCGCTTCGTCTCGTAACAACCCAGTCCTGAAAGGATAGAACCGATGGCCCGCAAGCTGACAACCTCGACCTCTATTGAGCGTTCGCCTGCGCTGTCCGCGATCGAGCAGCTGGGCCGGCTGATCCAGGCCGGCACGCCGGTTGCGCGCGTGACCAGGGCGGCTCAGGGCATTGCGTTCCGCTGGCGTGCGACGGCCGACGCGAACGCCGTCCGGGAATGGATCACTACGGTCCATGCGGACCTGGTGTCCGGGGCAGTCGACGCCGAGGAGCAGGCCGGCAACGTCGACCGCAGCGACGCTGGTGAGGCACGCCAAGCCGATGCCACGCTGGCGGCGATCTGTGCTGCGCGGGATACTCTGGCGGCCGAACTGGTGCAGCCTTGAGGAGCACTGTCATGCCGCCACTGGCCAACCGGCTGCACAGCCTGGTCGGGCGCCTCAGCCAGGCACGCGGCTACGTCGTCGCCCAGGCCGATGTCGCGGAGGCCGTCGCGCGGATCGTGCAGCTGGAGCGTGCTCTTGGTGAGCTGCTCGGCCACATCGAGCAGGCGGAATGTCTCGATTCCGGCGGCAGCCGAGTGGGCGAGGCGGCATCGGTTGTGAGCCGTGCCAGGATAGTATTGGGCGAGGTGCCGCCGCCCGCATAGCTGTCGGTGGAGACGCTCGCAGTCATCGCACCCTGCTCACCCATAGAAGGTTGGGCTCACAACTGCTTCCAGCGAAATTTGCCTGTGACAAGCGTGAGTAGCTGTTCCCGATAATCAAGACTTTTGCATCATGGAAGCCGTATTGAAAAGATTGCGCTTTTTTGATGCATAATTCTGATGCGATATGTAGGCATGATGTATGGTTACGCCCGAGTCTCGACTGCCACCCAGGACCTGACCACGCAACGCGCCCAACTGGACGCGGCCGGATGCGATAAAATCTTTTGCGAGAAGATCACCGGCACCCACGCCGACCGGCCGCAGCGGCAAAAGATGCTGGCCGGGCTTGAGCCGGGCGATGTGGTGATGACCCCGGCCGTTGACCGCATCTCCCGCGACACGACCGACCTTCTGATTATTGCTCGCCAGATGAAGGAGGCCGGAGCCGGGCTGCCCTCACTGGCGGAACCCTTCCTCGATACCACGTCCGACTTTGCCGAAGTCGTTCTTGCCATCCTGGGCGTTGCTGCGAAGCTGGACCGACGTCGCATCCAGGAGCGCACTGCACAGGGCCGCGCGACCGCCAAGAGCCAAGGCGTGAAATTCGGGCGCAAGCCGATCCTGACGCAGCACCAGCAGCGCGAGACGGCGGCGCGTGTAGAGGCCGGAGAGCCGCAACGGGCCGTGGCGCGAAGCTACAATGTCAGCCAGGCGACGATTTCGAGGCTTCGCGCATGACGACAGCCGATTGGGCGCTAACCGTCAGCATTTTTTCTTTTATCATATCCGTTGCCGCCTTCGTCTGGAACGTGCGGTCGAAGTTCATCTACCCGAGAGCGAAGGTCCGAGCATATATCGGCATCTACCTGATAATGGATGGTGACGGCAGTCCTGCCCGGAAATTCATCCAGCTGTCCGCCACTAACTATGGCCCGACTGAAATCACCCTGCACAGCCATCAAGCAAGAAGGCAGCAGGGTTTTCTCTGGTTCCGGCGCAACCGCAAGCTCGCGCTCATCAATCCAATACCCCATCCTGATTCCAACGTGACTACAGAATGGGTTGCACCGGGTTTTCCCAAGAAATTAGCTGTTGGTGAAGGCGTGACCGTGTATTTCTCACGCGAAGCGCCGAGGCGTTGGATCGAAGATGGCGACCTTTATTATTTCGGGTTTTCCGATACTTTCGGGCGATTCCATTGGTGTTCACGCAGAAACGCAAAAAAGTTCAGGGCGGACGTGATCGAAGATTCGTTTCGGCTTCCAGAGTTCGGACAGACAGACCGACTTAAAAGGTATGGTCGCCTGGCAGCCCCGCGCTGTCGGCAGGAGGTCTCCAGAGAAGCCGACCAGCGAACGCCTAGCGAGTAGGTTAGGTTGGGACCGTTCGTCGTCACGTTCGTGGTCCTGCCCCTGTCTCTGGTCCGGGTGCTATGCGATTTTCCGGGCTGGTTCAGCTTGGTTGGCAAACGCCCTTGGGGTCAAGTTGCCCAGGGCTGAGTGGGGTCGCTCCTCGTTGTAGTGGCACCTCCAGTCCTCGATGCGCTCCCGGGCATCAGCCAGGGACAGGAACCACGACGCGTTCAGGCACTCCGCCCGCAGCCGGGCATTGAACGCCTCAATGAACGCGTTGTCCGTGGGTGTTCCAGGGCGGGAGAAGTCGATCTCGACCTTGTTCAGGTAAGCCCAGTGGTCGAGCAGGCGCCCGGCGAACTCCGGCCCATTGTCCACCCTCAGGCTCTTCGGCTTGCCCCGGGCACGCACGAGCTGGTCCAGCACCTCCACCACTTGGGCCGCTCTGAAGTTGGCTCTCGGAGCTGTCGAGAGCCCCTCTCGCGTGTGGATGTCCACGACCGTCAGGATGCGGATGGGTCGGCCGTCGAATAGCTGGTCCGACATGAAGTCTATCGACCAGACCTCGTTCGCTGCTTCCGCCCCCGGACGCCCTTGCCGGTAGCGCCAAGCCCGCTTGCGCCGGGGCAGCTTGGTGCGGATCGACAAGCCTTCCTCGGTGTAGAGCCGATGGACGCGCTTGTGGTTTACGGCCCAACCCTCCCGGCGCAGCAGCACGTGCAGCCGCCGATACCCGTAACGCACCCGCACCGCCGCGAGGTCCTGCAGTCGCAGCCGCAGCGCCACCTGCAGATCGCGCCGAGACCGGTAGCGATGCGACGAGCGCCCAAACCCCATCGCCGAACAGGCCCGCCGCTGGCTGATCTGATACGTGCCCTGCAGCACACCCACCACATCGCGCCGAACGCCAGGCCTCACCATTTTTTTCGCAGAACGTCCTGCAGCATCGTCTTGTCCAAGCTGAGGTCGGCTACAAGCCGCTTCAGCTTGGTGTTCTCCTCCTCCAGCTGCTTCAACCGGCGGATCTCCACCGTGCCCATCCCGGCAAACTGCTTCTTCCACCGGTAGAACGTCGCCTCCGACACGCCGAGCTTGCGGCAAATCTCCTCCACCGCCGTGCCGCCCTCCGCCTGGCGCAGGGCAAAGGCAATCTGCTCGTCCGAATACCGCTTCCGCTTCATGGCACCACCCCCTCCTCAGGGGTTCAGAGTGCCCGAAAAAGTCGCATCCCAAACGGACCAGTTTTGAGGGTGAAGACCA
>CAXTJW010000338.1:0-4687 GCA_964244305.1 uncultured Acetobacteraceae bacterium | reverse complement strand
ATCGTCGCCATGGCCAAGGACCTGGCCGCCCAGGGCGTCATCGAGATCAGCGAAGGCAAGAACGACGAGATGGTGCCTTGATGATGGACGGCATGGCTTCGAGCTTCGTCGGCATCCTGTATGCGGAGGACTTCGACGACCCGGATTTGGCGCCGCTGCCCGAGGCCGTCCCGCCGCCGCCCAGCTTCACCTTGGGCGAACTCGACGCGGCGCGGCAGATGGCCTGCCTCGAAGCAGTCGCGGTCGCACGGGCCGAATGGCAGCAATCGGCGCTGCATGATCGCACTCAATCGCTGCTGGCCATTGCCGAAGCCTTGGCCGCTGCTCAGCAACAGGCGGGCATTCTTGCGGACACGGTCGCGGAAGGTGTTGCGCAGGCAATCTTGTCCGTCGTCGCCGGGCTGCTGCCGGAACTTTGCGCCCGTCATGGCGGGGCAGAGGTGCGCGCACTGCTGCGGCACTTGCTGCCAAGCTTCGCCCAGCAGCCACGGATCGCCGTGCGCGTGAACTCCGCCGTTTTGAACGATGTGCGGGACGACTTGGCCTTACTGGATGAAGACTTGGCGGCTTGCGTCGTGCTGACCGCTGCACCTCTGCTGCCCGGCGACGCCCGGGTGTGCTGGACCGACGGATCGTTGGTTCGCGACCAAGCCGCCCTGTGCGCCAAGGTTGCCGCTGCGTTGAATGAACTGGGCCTGCTGGAACCGGCAGTCGCCCGCAATGATCGAAGGAGCATGGCATTTGCCGAATAGCATGGAATTGGCGGATCTTACCGAGACCGGTTCGATCGAGCCTACGCCCTCCCGGACCCCGCGTAACCTGGAAGCGGTATACGACATACCGGTCACGGTCAGCGCCGTGCTCGGCAAGGCGACGATGCAGGTCAGCCAGCTCTTGAAGCTGGGCCGGGGCGCGGTGGTCGAGCTGGACCGCAAGCTCGGCGAGGCGATCGACATCTATGTCAATAACCGGCTGGTCGCGCGTGGCGAGGTCGTGATGGTCGACGAGACCCGGCTGGGCGTGACCATGACCGAAATCGTCAAAGCCGACCGGGCCTAGCCGGACATGCACGTCCTGATCATCGGCTCCCTCGGCGGCGAGCTCGGCAAGGCGGCCCGCCTCGCCAGCGCCCGCGGCGCCAAGCTGCACCAAGCCGATGACGACCGCAGCGCGCTGGCGCAGCTTCGCTCCGACGCAAGGGTGGACCTTCTGTTGGTCGAGCTGCCGCACGATGTCGGCGCGCTGGTGCGGTCGCTCGCTGCGGAGCGCATCGTCGTCCCTGTCGTCGCTTGCGGCACGGATGCCGACGCGCCGGCCGCAGTGCGCGCCATACGCGAGGGCGCGCGCGAGTTCCTGCCCCTGCCCCCTGATCCCGAGCTGATTGCCGCCATCCTGGAGGCGGCCTCCGGGGAGACCCACACCATGGTCGCCCGTGATCCGGCGATGCTCGCAGCCGTTCGTCGCGCGGAGCAGGTTGCGGCGTCTGAGGCATCGGTCCTGATTACCGGCGAGTCCGGCACCGGCAAGGAGGTGCTGGCGCGGCATATCCACCGGCGCTCCCGCCGCGCGGCCGGGCCATTCGTCGCGCTGAATTGTGCAGCCATTCCCGAGAACCTGCTGGAAAGCGAGATGTTCGGCCACGAGCGCGGCGCATTCAGCGGCGCCATCGCGCGTCGCGCCGGCAAGTTCGAGGCAGCCGACGGCGGCACGTTGCTGCTCGACGAGATCAGCGAGATGGATGTGCGCCTGCAGGCGAAACTGCTGCGCGTCATCCAGGAGCGGGAGATCGACCGCTTAGGCGGCACTGCGCCGGTGCGGGTCAACGTTCGCATCCTCGCCACCAGCAACCGCGACCTCGCGACCGAGATGGCGGCCGGACGGTTCCGCGACGATCTATATTTCCGCCTGAATGTCGTGAGCCTGCGCATCCCGTCCCTGCGCGAACGGCCCGGCGACATCGCAGCTCTGGCCGACTACTACGCCCGGCGCTATGCGGACGTGAATGGGATGCCGCTGCGTCCGCTCTCGAAAGGCGCGCACGCACTGCTGTCGGCGCATGGCTGGCGCGGCAACGTGCGTGAGCTGGAAAATACCGTGCACCGCGCCGTGCTGCTGGCCGATGGCGACGAGATTGGCGCGGAGGCAATCGAGCTAGCGCCTGACGGAGGCGGTTCAACGCAGGCCGCGCCTACGACCTCTGCACAATCAGGGGCGGGGATTTCGGGCCTGGTCGGCCGCACGATGGACGCCGTAGAGCGCGACTTTATCCTTCAAACGCTGAGCCACACGCTCGGCAACCGCACTCATGCCGCCACCATCCTCGGCATCTCCATTCGTGCGCTGCGCAACAAGCTGCGGGATTATGCTCAATCCGGAGCCGCAGTAACGCCCCCCGGCGCGTTGGCCTGACGCATGGCAATCGCACTCGCATTCAATAATGTTGGCCAGCAGCTGCGGAAATATGCGCCTGGCAGCGATGTGGGCTTGGCACTTGGCATGCTGGCGCTGCTCGCCGTGCTTGTGGTGCCGTTGCCGACGGTGCTGTTGGATGTGGGCCTGGCGCTTTCGATCACCGGGGCCGTGCTGGTGCTGATGGTGGCGATGTTTCTCAGCCGGCCGTTGGATTTCACCAGCTTTCCCACGCTGCTGCTGCTTACGACGCTGCTTCGGCTGTCATTGAACGTCGCTACGACAAGGCTGATCCTGTCGCACGGCAATGAGGGTCCGGCGGCGGCGGGGCACGTAGTTCAGGCATTCGGCGGCTTCCTCATGGGCGGCGACGTCGTAATCGGCGTCATCCTGTTCGCGATCCTGCTCGTGGTGAATTTCATGGTGATCACCAAGGGGTCAGGCCGCATCGCCGAGGTGGCGGCGCGGTTCAGCCTCGATGCGATGCCGGGCAAGCAGATGGCGATCGACTCCGACCTGTCATCCGGCCTGATCGACGAGGGCAAGGCCCGGCTGCGTCGGCGCGAGTTGGAAGAAGAAAGCGGATTTTACGGCGCAATGGACGGCGCGGCGAAGTTCGTGCGCGGCGACGCGATTGCCGGGTTGCTGATTACAGTGATCAACATCTTCGGCGGGCTGGCGATCGGCTTGATACGTCACGGCATGCCGTTCTCCGAGGCTGCAAACACCTTCACGACATTGACGGTCGGCGACGGCCTCGTGTCGCAAATCCCGGCACTGCTTGTCTCGACCGCAGCCGGGATCGTGGTAACCAAGGGCGGCGTCGAAGGGCCGGCCGACGCGGCTTTGATGCGGCAGTTGGGCGGCAGTCCAAAGCCCTTGGCGCTGGCGGGCGGAGCCGCAGCGGTGTTGGCATTGATGCCCGGCCTGCCCGCCTTGCCGTTCCTGGCGCTTGCTGGGCTGGCTGGGGGCGCAGCTTGGATGCGATACCGTAATCCCGTCGCCGTACAAAGCGACGTGGCGGTTGTCCCAGCCGCGCCATCGGAGCCGCCGATCTCCGACTCGCTGCGCATCGATACGATCCGGCTGGAACTAGGCTACGGTCTGCTGTCCCTCGCCGGCGGGGACGCGCCACGCCTCACCGAGCAGATCAAGGGTTTGCGTCGATCCATCGCCGCTGAGATGGGCTTTGTGCTCCCACCGGTCCGCATCCAGGACAACCTGCAGCTTGGCGCCGAGGCTTATTCGATCCGCCTGAAGGAAATCGAGGCCGCACGAGGCGAGTTGCGCCCCACGATGCTGTTGGCGATGGACCCCGCAGGCGGGATACCCGACTTCCCCGGGGAACGCACTGCCGAGCCCGCATTCGGCTTGCCCGCACTGTGGATCGATGCGACCCGGCGCGAGGAGGCTGTATTTCGCGGCTGCACGGTCGTCGATCCGGCCAGCGTGCTCACAACCCATCTGACTGAGATCGTTCGGGAGACGATGGCGGAGTTGCTCTCCTATGCCGAGACAGCCAAGCTGCTGGACGACCTGCCGCGCGAACAGCAGAAGCTCGTCGCCGAGCTTATTCCAGCGCAGATGTCCGTTGGCGGGGTGCAGCGCGTGTTGCAAGCGTTGCTCGCCGAACGCGTGTCCTTGCGGGATCTGCCGACGATCCTGGAGGGTATCCATGAGGCCTGTGGTGGCCAGCTGCGCGCCATTCCCGCCATCACCGGTCATGTCCGCGGCCGGTTGGCCCGGCAAATCAGCGACAGCAACACCGGGCCGGCTGGATATATCCCATTGATAACGTTGTCACCCGAGTGGGAAGCCGCGTTCGCGGACAGCCTGGTTGGCCCACCGGAGGACCGGCAGCTCGCGATAGCACCGTCGCGGCTGAGCGAGTTCATGCAGCGCTTCCGGGTCGTGTTCGAGGCAGCGGCGGCGGCGGGTGAATCGCCGGTTCTGCTGTGCTCGGGCGTCATTCGCGCCCATGTGCGCGCAATCGTCGAGCGGTTGCGGCCCGCAACGCCGGTGCTGGCGCAAGCCGAGATTTTCCCGCGAGCACGCATTCGTACAATTGGGACGATTTAGGAAAGGTGCGCAGGATGTTTCCGCCGTAACGGCAAGGCCAGACCCGCGTAACGCCGCAAAAACACGGATTGCTAACGTTTTCTTCATCCTTGGCGGTCATTCTTAGCCCATGCGGCTTAAACTCTACCGAGCGTCGAACATGACCACAGCGATGGCGCTGGTTCGAAGCAATCTCGGGCCGGACGCGCTGATCCTGTCG
>CAXTJW010000337.1:0-4717 GCA_964244305.1 uncultured Acetobacteraceae bacterium | reverse complement strand
CTTCATCGGCGAACCAAGCTTAACCACCTGCCCGAGAAACTAGGACCACCTCACCCGTCAGGCCAGCGCGTGTTTCAGCCGGAGTGCGATGCCCCACGCCCGAGCTGAGGCGCTGCCGATCCTGAAAACCTCAATACGGTCGAACGCTGCCGCCTTCGCCTCCTTGCGTGTGTGGAAGCAGGTCTGGTGGACGCGCTCCTTCTTCGAGGCGGATCACTACGTCGAGGTCGACGTCGGAGACATGCTGTTCGCAAGCCACCCCACCGCCTGCTAATACCTAGCAGCATGTCCACCCGCTTCCTCCTCCTCGCCACGGTGCTGCTCGCGGCCCCTGCCCTCGCTTTCGCCCAAGCGCCGACGTGCCCGCAGTTCTTCGCTGGCGAGCAGCCGCCGGCGTTGCTCAATCCCAAGCTGGGACAGCGCACCACGTTGCTGTGCAACGATGCATACGCCGTGCTCGCGTCCGGCGTCACCCACGGCGCGCTCTGGTCCGCCAAGCATCCGACCGCGGCGAGCCTGGACGCAGCGCGTGAGACGCCCCGAGAGGGCCAGTTCCATGTCGAGGACCGGCTTCCGCCCGGTGACCAGGCGCGGCTTGAGGACTACCGCCGGTCCGGCTTCGACCGCGGCCACATGACGCCGTCGGGGGACATGCCGGACGCGCACAGCCAGCAGCAGACGTTCTCGCTCGCCAACATGGTGCCGCAAGCGGCCGAGCTGAACCGCGGCGTGTGGGCCGGCATCGAGATGGCGGTCCGGCACCTGGCCCAGCGTCGCGGCGAGTTGTTCATCGTGACCGGGCCGGCCTTCCAGGGCCAGAACTTGAAGACCATCGGCCCTGATGGCGTGCTGGTCCCGTCCGCGACGTGGAAGGCGGTGTATGATCCGCGGTCGGGCGGCGCGGGCGCCTACGTATGCAGCAACGCCGCGGCACCGCGGTGCGGTACGATGTCCGTCGCGACGCTGACCGGCACGGTGGGTATTGACCCTTTCCCAGCGCTGCCGGACGGCGTGAAGCGGACAATGATGACCCTGCCGCGCCCCGAGGCAAGTCCCTACGCTCACGGGCGTTCACGCCGCCAGGAGGCCCCATGACGCAGCTCAAGCCGTTCGCTGAGGACGCCACCTCCATCTCGATTGGCGAGCTGACCATTGAGAATGGCACCGACCGCATCGCCCTGTATGGGTCTCTCGACCTTGCCGCGACAAGCAAGGGCTGACCCATGCGCGCGCCCTGGCGGCGCTGCTGGAGCAGGCCATCCAGACCCTGGAAGCTGATACGTCGTTGCCGGACGCGGTGCCGCCAATGGTCGCTGCCGGAACAGTCAAGAACCCGTTCGAGTGACGTCCGGCGCCAGCGTCTACAGAGGGTCTCGGCATGGGCCGGGCGCCAGCCTCACTCCGAGCAGGACGGACCAGGAGTATCGAAGCGGGCAGCAAGTAGGCCGTTATCGCTGAGTTCGATCCATAGCAGCCCTACAGCGAGGCAGTGGCAACTCGCGAACCGGCACGATGAGTTGCTAAGCTGGGGTGATATTGAGGGGATAGGAATGAGCATCGGCGGGATCCAGAACTTGGACTACACTGTGATCCTTTGCGCCAAGCTAGACGAAACTCGAGCCTTCTATCGGGATGTCATGGGTTTCCCGGTCGAAGCCGACCTTGAGAACTGGGTCAGCTTCCGGGTCGGCGCTACTCTCCTGACGCTCCGACCGCGAGGGCCGTGGAGTGTGTGCGATGACGGGCCTCTACCGGCCGGTTCTGCGGCAATGCAGCTTGCCTTCCGCGTACCATTGGCAGCGGTCGATCAATGTTACGCCGAGCTGGTAGCCAAGGGCGTGGCCATTTTGCGCGAACCGACCGACCTGCCGAAGTGGCGACACCGCACGCTGTTCTTCCGCGATCCTGAAAACAACGTCATCGAAATCTACGCTGAGTTCTGATCGGCCCTTATCGATTCGAAGTGGCCTCACGCTGGTCCGATCACCATCGTCTGGCTGGCGGCCCAGAGCCAACGTCCGGGATCCCAAGCTCAGGGGTAGCCACCCAAGGTCCGCTTACCTACTTTCCCACGCATGTCCCGCTCCCCCACTGCCGACCTGGCCCCGCTCATCAAGCTCCTGCAAGCGGGCGTCCCACCCGACCGCGCTGCCACCGAGCTCTCTCGTGTCCTGGCGATCTGGACGGCCGAACTCAAGGACGACGGCGAGCAGCTACAGGAGCGGCTATCCGGCTTGGCCGAGCAGATGACGACGGGGATCGAGGAAATGCACGAGGGCATCGCCGAGGCGAGCGACAAAGGAAAGCCCACGCTGCGGCGGATACTGGCGACGCATGAGGCAGTGCTGGACGGGGTGCGGACAGCGCAGGGGGCGGGGTAGGCATCCCACCGCCCTGCCAGGGAGGCTACCGCAGCAGGCGACACTTAGCGGTCGCTCCGCCCCCTGCCTGTCGAATACGTCACGAAAGGTCGTGCAGCTCCCGCCCAAGGGGTGGCCCGATCGTAAAGTCGGAGAATTCGACCACCAGTCCCGCCCGTTCGGGCGTGCAGCACATTGGACCAACAAGATAGGCCGGGGCATCGGGGAAGGGCGCTAAGCGGAGTAGGGGCCATCGCCGCCCATCGTGCGACACCTGGACCCGGATCACGCCTGCCGCGACTGTAACGCGCAGCCAGAAGTCGGATGGATCTCCGTCAAATGGTCCAGTTGCCCAGTCCGAATGGCCGACCGTCAACACACTCCCAAGCCGCGGCGCGTCGTCGGACCACTCAATTCCGGCCTTGATCCAGCGCGCTCCATCAAGGCGAACCATGATCCCGGCTTGATCGTAGAGTATCTCGTAGCCCGCCCTGACACGGAATTGCGCCGAGAAGGCGCCGATGATTTCGCGCCCAAAGAAATGGCCGCTGTCCCGGGTGAAACCGTAGTGCGTCTCGCGCCAGAAGTCCGTTCGTGCGTCAGTTACAACCCGGAGCTGCTCGCTCTCCAAACTCCAATGCTTCGGCTCGTTAAGCCACGTGCTGCTTGTGAAGCTCATAGGCTAGGCGCCGCCATAAGTTGTCCTCCAGTATGAGATGATCTTAGCCCTATTTTCATGTCCGGCACTCCACCCCTTGCTGACCATGTTGTGGATACGAGGCCGACCTACGAGTGCCGCGTTGAGGAACTGACCAGACAAGAAAGGCCAAGTGGTGGCGCGCAGGCCGGAGATGGATCGGCGACAGGCAGACTTCTTCCGCACCCCTGCCCCGCTGCCACCTGCGTCGGAGCATCGCCCAACCTCAAAGCCGAAGCCGAAGCAGGGGACCAAGCGCCAGCCGCCGCCACCCAACAGTGAGGAAGCGCCCTTGCGCGACAGCATCGACGTGCTGGCAGTGCGCCTGTCCCGCGCCGAATGGAACGAACTCGTCGCCACGCTGCCCGACGATGCCCTCGCGCACCTGGTCATTGCCACCGTCCGGCAGCTCCGCCGCCGGCTTGCACGCGGCCACGCACAGAGCGGCAAAGGCCGCGCATCCGCCCTGGAACGCTCGGCCCAGCAGCTCATTGCCGAGTTGAGCGGCCAGGGTGAGAACGACGATGGCTGGTAGGCGGGATTATGCAGGCGACCCTGCTATAATCGTCTCCCCAGGCGTTGCAGCCGCCTCCGTCAGTCAAGATACGGCTCCAGCAGCGACGCCCGCGGCACCACTGGCCGTGGAATATCGCTGCGAGCGACCCAAGCCGACAGCGCCGCCCGGTCCCTGGCCGCGCGCCCCTCGACCTCGCGGAACCGGATTTGCAGCTCGGCCTGCTGCGCCAGCCGGTAGCGATCCGGGTCAATCGTGTCCGCCGAAACGTCGGCCGCATAGCGAGTGTCCATAGAAGCGTCCTTCCGGGGGATGACGGGTTCAGCCCGCAGATTGGCCCACTGGGCTGCCGCCTCAATCACTGCGCTGCTGATCCGGCCGAGGCGGCGGCACCAGCTCGACCGCCCAATCCGGCGGCGGCCCCTGGTTGAACGTCCTGTGATACCCGGCCACCAGATACACTGGCACTGGCTTGCCCCTGCACTTGGAGCAGCGCAGCGCCGTCAACACCGCGCTGAATGTCCAGTCGCCTCGCTCCAGCAACATGCGCACGGGCTGCATGACAACACGGGGTGAGCACGGGCACCGCAGCTCAAGCACACAGTCGGGCCAATCGGAGAGGCGCTGGGCAGGATTGAATGCCGGCGGGTGCATTGCGCCAGGCTGAACTTATTAGGCGAACGGATCAAGAACGTAGATTGCCGGCGCCGTCTGGTCTTGGACACCCGGCGCTATCTTTATTCCCAGACCTCGACCACATCTGGCGGGTCCATTGAGGTCTGGTCATGGCGCGTCAGCCCGGCCGGCAGTTGCGCCCGCAGCTCCTCCAACGTGTCGGCCGCCAGCGCACCAGGTAGATACACGCCGCCGTGGTGATCGGCTGTGTGGGCGCGAGCGACGAGTCGGCACGGGTGTTCCAGGTCGGTATCCGTGACCACCCAGGCACGCCAGGTGCCGCGCGCCGTGGCGTCGTCCTGAAGAGCTTGGGCGTCGACGGGCGTCATCGCGCGCCTACCGCTACCCGTTTCATGCAGAGCGACCGATCCTCTAGCATCCTAGGACGCCAGCGTGCTGGTGTGCCGGTTTCCTATCATCCTTTCTTCGGGCGAGGTTCACTGTAGCGGACCAACGGCCCCTCCCCTCGTT
>CAXTJW010000336.1:0-4717 GCA_964244305.1 uncultured Acetobacteraceae bacterium | reverse complement strand
GATTTCCCGTGGGAGGACCGCCGCAAGCTGACCCGCTGGTCCGACGTCGCGACCGCGCATCCGGAGCTGGACACCTACGGGACCCAGGCGGATCGAGACAATGAGATGATGCAGTGCCTGGCATACTTCACCGGGCTGTGGAACGAACGGGTGAACGCGGCGCCGAAGGCCGACCTCGTTTCGATGCTCGCCCACGCCGGCACGACCCGGCAAATGGACCCGCGCGAGTTCCTCGGCAACCTGATCCTGCTGATCGTGGGCGGCAACGACACCACGCGCAACTCGATCACCGGCGGCCTGGTCGCGCTGCATGAGCACCCCGACCAGTATGCCAAGCTGCGCGCCGACCCCAGCCTGGTCGCCAGCATGGTGCCCGAGATCATTCGCTGGCAGACGCCGCTCGCGCACATGCGGCGCACTGCGACGCGGGACACGACGCTGGGCGGGCAGCAGATCCGGGCGGGGGACCGGGTGATCATGTGGTATGTGTCGGGGAACCGCGACGAGACGGCGATCCCGGACGCGAACCGCTTCATCATCGACCGCGACAAGCCGAAGAAGCACCTGTCGTTCGGCTTCGGCATCCACCGCTGCGTGGGCGAGCGCCTGGCGGAGATGCAGTTGCGGGTGGTTTGGGAGGAAATCCTGGCGCGTTTCACCGGCATCGAGGTGATGGGCGAGCCGCGCCGGGTGTACTCGAGTTTTGTGAAGGGCTACGAGACGCTGCCGGTCCGCATCGCTGGCCGGAGGTGAAATGCTGGGCGCCAGACCGTGTGGCCGGGGTCGGCAGCGTCACAGGACGCGTCACCCCAACGCCAGCACCGCAAAGCTCGCCAGCCAGTGCTCGCCCATGTAGTCGCCGCTGACATGCGGCAGGCTCGCGTCGATATGCGCCGCCGCGGTTTGCCGGATCGCCGCCGGGTCGGGCGCGAACTCGGCCAGCGCGCGCCAGCACCAGGCGCGGCTGAGGTTCAACCCGTCGAGATGCGCGATCTTGCCGTCGCTGCGGTCGCTGACGGTGGCGGGGGTGAACAGCGTTGCGGGCTGCCCGACGCTCAATCGCGGCAGGAAGCGGGCGAACCAGGGGCCGAACTCGTCTGGGGGCAGGGCGGCGCGCATGCACTCCGCCTCGATCAGCGCGGGGGAGAGGAACTCGTCGCCGCCGGGCTCCCAGGCCTGGCAGTCGGCGTCCTGCAGATACCATCGCGTGGCCGCGTCCGTCAGCGCGCTGCGGAGCGCCGCATCCGGGTAGTCGAGTGCCAGGCGGACGGCGAAGGCCGTGCTGGTGTGGACGCCGGTGCGGACGGGGTAGGTGGCGAGCGGCAGGAACGCCATGAACCGTGCCGCAAAGACGTCGGCGAGCGGCCGTAGGGCAGCGGACCAGGCGCGTCCCTCCGGCGTCTCGTGCAGTGCGAGTTCGGACGCGAGCTTGAGCAGCCAGGCCCAGCCGTAGGGACGTTCGAACCCACGCGAGTTGGGGCGGTCCAGATAGGCGCACTCGCCGGCGACCCGGCCCGGCACGAGATGCGCGTCGAACAGGGCGCGGACCGCCGGCGCCTGCGGCATCGCGGGAAAGCGCCGGTAGAGCTGTGCCAGCATCCAATAGCCATGCACGCAGGAGTGCCAGTCGAAGCTGCCGTAGAACACCGGATGCAGCGCGCGCGGGCCGCTCGCATCCCCAGGCCCGGCCAGCACGTGGTCCAGCTTGTTCGGATACTCGCGGGCGACGTGACCGAGGGCGATCGCGGCGAACTGGTTCGCGAGATCGGGCGTGAGTTGCGTCATCGCGGGAAGGCCAGGACGTACATGAGGACGATGTTCCCCAACAGGAGGATGAAAGCGGTCGGCGCCTGAACGCGGATGACGCCGTTGCGGTCCGGCAGCTCGAGCAGCGCCGCCGGCACGATGTTGAAGTTGGCGGCCATGGGGGTGATGAGCGTGCCGCAGAACCCGCTTAGCATGCCGAGCGCGCAGACCACCGCCGGGTCGCCGCCGAACTTGTGTACGACAAGCGGCAGCCCGATGGCCGCGGTCATCACCGGGAAGGCGGCGAAGGCGTTGCCCATGATGGCGGTGAACAGCGCCATGCCGAGCGCGTAGGCCGCGACCGCCAGCAGCGGCGTGTCCAGCGGCACGTAGTCGTTCAGCAGCCCGGCGATGACCGTGCCGACCCCGGCGGCGGCGAACACCGCGCCGAGCGCCGCCAGCATCTGCGGCAGCACCGCCGCCCAGCCGATCGTCTCGATAAGCCGGCGCGCCTCCCGCACCGGCGCCAGCGGCGGCGGGCGCAGCAGGGCGATGGCCGCCGCCAATGCCACCACGACCCCCAATCCGAGCGAGATCAGCGTCGCCTGGGTCGGCTCGATCAGCGGGCGGCCGCCGATCATCACCGATTTCAGCAGCAGCGAGCCCAGCAGGGTGACGCCCGGGATCAGCAGCGCCGGCACGAACAGAATGTTGCCGTATCGCGCGGCCCCGGCGGTGCGCTGCTCCGTCGTCGTCGTGGGTGGCGCGCCGCGGCCCAGCCCGGCCGCCGCCAGCGCCACCATGGCGAGCACCAGCACGCCGTTGGCGAGGTCCGGCAAATAGGACCCGGCGAGAAAGTTGACGGCATACAGCCCCCAGAACCCAGCGCTGACGAACCGGCGGGGGTTGGCCCGGTCCAGCGCGCCCTGGACGGCGACGGCGGCGAACATCAGCCCCGCCAGGGCATAGATCATCGGCAAGGTGATCATGGCACGGGCTCCACGACCTTGGTCGTGGCCGCGGCCTCCCGCTGCAATCGGCGGTCCAGCAGGAATAGCCGGGCCATGTGCACGATGAGCGCCATCAACGCGGTCGGCATCGCCCAGACGCTGAGCTGCAGCGGCTGCACGTCGATCCCGTTGGTCTGCAGGAAGCCCTTGATCAGCAGGATGGAGGCGATGGCGATGAAGATGTCCTCGCCGAAGAACACCGCGATGTTGTCCACCGCGGCGGCGTGGGCGCGGATGAGGAAGCGGGTGCCGGGCGTGATCGTGCCGAAGCGGCGTTCGGCCGCCGCCTCCGCCATCGGCGCAATCAGCGGGCGCACCATCTGTGCATGGCCGCCCAGCGCCGTCAGGCCGAGTGCGGCTGCGAGCTGGCGCACGACGAAATACAGCATCAGCACGCGTCCCGTGGTCGCCTGCCTCGACCGCGCGATCAGCGTCTGTGCCCGCTCGCGCAGGCCGGCGCGTTCCAGCAGGCCGATGACCGGCAGCACCCGCCAGACGATTCCGACGTAGCGGTTCTGCGTGAATGCGCGGCCGAGGGCGGAGACCACGGCGACGACGTCCAGCCCCGCCGCCAGCCCGGTCGCGAGGGCGGCGACGGTGACGACCAGCAGCGGATTGATGCCGGCGACGAAGCCGGCCACTACGATAACGATGCCGCAAAGGGTAAGCATGGCGCCTCCTCGATGAGCCCTAGCTGAGCAGGGATCGGCAGGAGAGACAAGGAACGCCCTGCTCGCGGGGGCAAGCACCCATACAGGCCAACGGCCAGCCGCTCGCTGTCGCATTTCGCGATTTCGTGGCATATCGCAACCATGCGACACAGCCCCGCCACCCAGCCCCGGCCGGACGCCTCGCCGGCGTCGCGCCCGGCCATGGAGCTGTCGGCCGAGCTGATTGCCGTGCTGGTCGCCGTTACCGATGACGAGCCCCGGGTGTTGACCTTGCATCAGGCGGCGCTGCCGTCGGGACCGTTTGCGGCGATCGACCGGTCGTTGCAGGCCAGCCTACGCGCCTGGGTGGAGCGGCAGACCGGCCACCCGCTCGGCTATGTCGAGCAGCTCTATACCTTCGCCGACCGGGACCGAACCGGGGAGGCGGGCCACGCATCCGCTGGGCCCATCATCGGTATCAGCTACTTGGGCCTGACGCGCGAAACGCTTGTGTCGGACGGCTACGAGGCGAGCTGGCAGGGCTGGTATCGCTACTTCCCCTGGGAGGATCAGCGCGCCGGGCCGGGCGTCGCGCGGGAGGAGCTTGCCGCCGGCCTGCGCGACTGGGCCGAGGGCATTGCGAACCCGACGGAGCGGGCGTCCAGGCGGCAGCGGGTCGCGCTGACGTTCGGAACGCCGCCGTCCGCCGGCGGCAATGCCGGGGCATGGAACGAGGAGCTCGTGCTGCAGCGCTACGAGCTGCTGTTCGAGGCCGGGCTGGTGCCCGAGGCGGCGCAGTTCGCACAACAGCGGCTATCGCCCGCGTCGCCGAACGCAGGCGTCGCGATGCTGCACGACCATCGCCGCATCCTGGCCACCGCGATCGCCCGGCTCCGTGCGAAGATCAAATACCGGCCTGTGATCTTCGAGATGATGCCGGCCGACTTCACCCTGCTGCAGCTGCAGCGCGTGTTCGAGGCGGTGACTGGCCGGCTGCTGCACAAGCAGAACTTCCGCCGCCTCATCGACCAGCAGGGTATCGTTGAGGACACCGGCGCGCTCGCGACCGGCACCGGGGGCCGGCCGGCGAAGCTGTATCGGTTCAAGCGGTCCGTGCTGCTGGAGCGCGCCGTCTCCGGGACCAAGCTGCCGCTCTCCCGCTCCCGCTAGGGCGCCATGTAGCTCCCGATACCGCTTGACATCCGTTATGCTCAATCCCAGCATATTGAAATGCTCATCGTGAGCATTCCTTGTTGTCTCTTGGGGTGATGCAATGCTCGACACCGAAATGCTGCACCGGATGGCGCCGCT
>CAXTJW010000335.1:0-4721 GCA_964244305.1 uncultured Acetobacteraceae bacterium | reverse complement strand
ACCAGCAGATGCGCGATCTCCTCGAACTCGCTGGTCTCGGCGATGTCGAGGATGTCGTAGCCGCGGTAATGCAGGTCGTTGCCGGTGCGGCCGACGGTGCAAAGTGCGGTGTTGCCCGCGGTGATGCCCGAAAGGGCAACGGACTTTTTCGGCTTCGGTGCGGTCTCGGACATGGTGCAGTCCCCCAATTAGAAGATGCCGGGCTTGCCGGCGCGCACGGTGCCTTCCGGCATCGCGACGTTCAGGCGATGCAGCTCGCCTGCCGCCAAATTCGGCAACTGCTCGCACGCCAGCAGGAAGCGCTTCGCCTCATCGTCGGTAATGAGGCCCTCGGTCATGATGCGGAACTTGTTCACGTAGTCCGGGCGTTTCCACGGCGTCGCGCCGTTCGGGTGCGCGTTGGCCACCGCCATCTCGTCGGCGATCACGCTGCCGTCCTGCATCCTGATTTCGATGCGGCCGCCGAACGCCAGGTCCTCGTGCCGGCGCGCATGGTAGCGCTCGGTCCATTTCGGGTCCTCGATGGTGCGTATCTTGTGCCACAGCGCCACGGTGTCCGCCCGCTGCGCCCGCTCCGGCGCATAGGACCGCACGTGGTGCCACTCGCCGTCCTGCAGCGCCACCGCGACGATGAACATGATCGAGTGGTCCAAGGTCTCGCGGCTCGCGTGCGGGTCCATCTTCTGCGGGTCGTTGGCGCCGGTGCCGATGACGTAGTGGGTGTGGTGGCTCGTTTCGATCACCACCTCCTTGACATCGTTCCAATCCTTGACCTGGCTGCCCATGCGGAAGGCGAGGTCGATCAGCGCCTGGCTCTGGTATTCCGCCGAGTGCTGCTTCGTGTAGCTGTCCATGATGGCGCGCTTCGGCTCGCCGGGGCCCGGCAGCGGCACCTGATACAGCGCCTCGGGGCCGTTCAGCATCCAGGCGATGACGCTGTCCTCGCCCTCGTAGATCGGGCTCGGCGCGCCCTCGCCGCGCATCACCCGGTCGACCGCCTCAATCGCCAGCTTGCCGGCGTGCGCGGGGGCATAGGCCTTCCACGAGCTGATCTCGCCCTTGCGGCTCTGGCGCGTCGTGAAGCTCACGTGCACGGCCTGCTGCACGGCCTGATAGATGGTGGCGGTGTCGAGGCCCAGCAGCGTGCCGAGCCCCGCTGCCTGCGCCGGGCACAGATGCGCGATGTGGTCGATCTTGTGCTCGTGCAGACAGATGGCGCGCACCAGGTCGATCTGGATCTCATACCCCGTGGCGAGGCCGCGCAGCAGTTCGGCACCGGACTTGTTGCAGCTCTGCGCCACCGCGAGAATGGGTGGAATATTGTCGCCGGGGTGGCTGTAGTCGGCGGCGAGGAACGTGTCGTGCATATCGAGCTCGCGCACCGCGGTGCCGTTGGCCCAGGCCGCCCATTCCGGGCTGACGCGCGTCGTGTCCGGCATGCCGAACACCGTGGCGCCGCCGGGCCGCATGTGCCCCAGCGCCATGTCGCGCGCGCTGGTGCAGGAGTGCCGGTTCACGCTGGCGATCGCGACGGCGGCGTTGTCGATGACGCGGTTCACGATCATCTCCGCGGTGTCGTCCGGCACGGCGACCGCGTCCGCGGCGACGGCGGCGATTTTCCACGCCAGCTGATCCTCACGCAGCAGCTTCGACTTGGACGGATGGACCCGGACGTCGTGCGTTTGCATGGGCGCTCTCTCTATATCGATGAAGGCAGTCGTTGGCGGCGGTCATAGGATCGGCTGGCCCACTCGGCAAGCACGCCGCCGAAGCGTTGGTGCGATGGAGCGCCGTACGATGAAGCACGGGGCAGCGATAAGGTTGATCGTGGGCCCGCGCGGCATAATCTCCCTGTTGACGCTGCAAGTGCTAGGATCGACCTTGCGAACCAACCCCGGCACGAGAGGCCCACGTTGCCCGACCAGACCCCACCCGTCCGCTGGCAGCCGGATCGCAGTCCGCAGTCGCCGCCCTGGCCCGTCCCGCCGCTGTTCACGGCAATGGGCCGCGGCCTCATGGGCCGCTGTCCGGCCTGCGGCCAGACCCACTGCTTCAACGGCTATTTGAAGGTCGTGCCGACCTGCGTCGCGTGCGGGGCGCCGCTCGGCAAGTTCCGGGCCGACGACGCGCCGCCCTATTTCACCATCTTCATCGTGGGTCACATCATCGTGGGCCTGATGTTCGCAGTGGACGGCGCCTACAAGCCGGCGCTGTGGATCCATGCCGCGATATTCCTGCCGCTCAGCCTGGTGCTGACGCTGGGGCTGCTGCGCCCGGTCAAGGGCGCCACGCTCGGATTGATGCTGAAGCTCGGCATGGCCAAGTCGGACGACGAATGAGCGAGGCCCCACCCGCGTCCCGTGGCCTCGACCGCGTTATCCTGGCGGGCGAGGCGCTGACCCGACTCAACCCGCTGCTCGACGCCGACCGGGCTCAGGCGGTCGCCGACCTCGAGGCCGAGAACCATTTTGCGCTGTGCGGCACGGCCGAGCGGCCTGCGGTGCCCGGGCCCTATATCTTGCATCTGTCGGTGCAGGAGGGGCGGCTCGTGTTCGACGTCCGCAACGCTGGCGACGCGCCGCTGCAGATGCTGGTGCTGGCGCTCGGTCCGTTCCGCGGGCTTATTAAGGACTACCAGATGCTCGTCGACAGCCACATGACGGCGATCGAGGAGGGGCGCGAGCAGCGCATCCAGGCGATCGACATGGGCCGCCGCGGCCTGCACAACGAGGGCGCGACGCTGCTGCGCGAGCGGCTGGAGAACAAGGCCAGCATCGACCACGAGACGGCGCGCCGCCTGTTCACCCTGGTATGCGTGCTGCATCAACGAATCTAGGGACCCAACATGAAGATCGACGGCACTCCCTATCGCGCCGTTTGGGTGGACGAGGGCGACGGATGGTCCGTCCGCGTCATCGACCAAACAAAGCTGCCCTGGACGCTCGAGTTCCTGCGGCTCACCACCATGCGTGAGGCAGCGTTCGCCATCACCAGCATGCAGATACGCGGCGCGCCGCTGATCGGCGCCGTCGCGGCGTACGGGCTGGCGCTGGCGTTGCGCGACGATCCCGGCACCGACTCCATGGAGCGCGCGGCGGAGCAGCTCGCGGCGACGCGGCCGACGGCGATCAACCTGCGCTGGGCGCTCGGCCGCATGTTGACCCGGCTGCGCAACACCGCCGCCGGGCAACGCGTGGCCGCCGCGTATGCCGAGGCCGCCGATATCGCCGAGGAGGACGTGGCGCAGAACGCTGCGATCGGACGGCACGGCCAGGAGCTGATCCAACAGGCCGCGGACACGAAGGATGGGGCGAACCGGGGCAAGCCGGTGAATATCCTGACGCATTGCAACGCCGGCTGGCTGGCGACGGTGGATTGGGGCACGGCGCTGGCGCCGGTCTATATGGCGCATGACGCCGGGCTGCCGGTGCACGTTTGGGTGGACGAGACCCGCCCGCGCAACCAGGGCGCCGCTCTGACGGCTTGGGAGCTGGGCAAGCATGGCGTGCCGCATACCGTGATCTCGGACAATGCCGGCGGGCATTTGATGCAGCACGGCCGGGTGGACCTGGCGATCGTGGGCGCGGACCGGGTGACGCGCACCGGTGATGCAGCGAACAAGATCGGCACCTATTTGAAGGCGTTGGCAGCGCATGACAACCAGGTGCCATTCTGGGTGGCTGCGCCGTCCAGCACTATCGACTGGACGGTTTCGGACGGGGTGCGCGAGATCCCGATCGAGGAGCGCGACGCC
This sequence comes from uncultured Acetobacteraceae bacterium, assembly GCA_964244305.1. Classification (GTDB taxonomy): domain Bacteria; phylum Pseudomonadota; class Alphaproteobacteria; order Acetobacterales; family Acetobacteraceae; genus CAHJXG01. Next base: position 967 of record CAXTJW010000335.1, on the reverse strand, counting down.
TCCGAGGTCACGACCGTGACCGGGCGCGGGCTGGACGGCAAGGTGACGACGGTGCGGGTAACGCCGACCAGCAGCCCGGCCGCCAACCCGGCGTTCGACGTAACGCCGGCGCGGCTGCTGACCGGGCTCATTACCGAACGTGGCCGTTGCGAGGCGACGGCGGCGGGGCTGCAGGGACTGTTCCCCGAGCGAGGCTAGCGGAAGGTCATTGCAAAACTGCGCTTATCTCGCCGTTATGGCGTATGAGCGTATGCATGGCCCTTCGCTCCCTGCCGTTCCTGATACTGATCGCCGCCTGCGCGGCTCCGCCGGCGTCGCCCGTGCCCGTCGCCACTGCGATCCTGCTCGATCAGCACGTGCCGGATTTCGCCAAACGCCCGTTCGAGCCGTTCTCCCGCGCGAACGCAGTCGGCATCGCGCTGCGGGAATGGCGCGGCTTCGGCAGTGCCGTCGACGACGACCCGCCGGACAGCCATCCCCTGCCCCGCAGCCTGCGCCCGGACAAGCAGCCGGGCCTGTGGCAACGGGTCGGCGAATACTGGTGGCTGGGCCAGCCGTCGGGATCGCAGGAGAGCGGGTGGACCAGCAAATACGACGAGTTCGGCCAGCCCTACCAAGGCGACGCTCCGGCCTGGTCGGCGGCGTTCGTCTCGTATGTCATGCGCTCGGCTGGGGCGCGGGACCGTTTCCTGTATTCGCCGCTGCACGCCGACTACATCAACGCGGCCGCCCAGGGCACGCTTGCGCTGCGGACCGAGCGGCCCGAGGCCTATGCGCCGCAGCCCGGCGACCTGATCTGCATGAGCCGCGGCAGCTCGCACGCCATGCGGTTCGAGGATCTGCCCGGGCCTAGGTTCTACGGCCATTGCGACCTCGTCGTGACGGTGCAGCCGGGCCAGCTTTCGGTCGTGGGCGGCAACGTGGACGGCGGCGTGACCATGAAGCACGTCCCGACCACGCTGACCGG
>CAXTJW010000334.1:0-4729 GCA_964244305.1 uncultured Acetobacteraceae bacterium | reverse complement strand
TCGGCGACGAAGGTGCCGATGCCGGGCCCGGCCGTCATGAAGAACTCCGCCCCGATGGTCCCGAGCCACGCGTGGATCAAACCGAGCTGCAACCCGGTCATGATCGACGGCAGGGCGGCCGGCAGGACGATCCGCCGGATGACCTGCACGCGGCGCAGGGTCAGCACGGCGCCCACCTCCAGCAGCCCGGCCGGCGCGCGGCGGAACCCTTCCTCCGTGTTCACCAGCACCGGCGCGAAGGTGGCAAGGGCGATGAACGCCAGCTTGGACGCCTCACCGATACCGAACCACATCGCGATCAACGGGATCCAGGCGAAGATGGCAATCTGCTTCAGCGCATTGAACGATGGCTGAAACAGCACCCGCATCGTCTTCGACAGCCCGAACGCCGCGCCCACCAGCAAACCCGCCAGGCCGCCGATCGCGAACCCACTTGCGCACCGTCCGAGGCTGGACAGCAGATTGCCGACCAGCGAAGCGTGCATCGTATCGGTCCAAGCGGTCTGGGCAATCCATTCGAGCGGCGGAAACACATGGGGATCCTCCAGCCCCGCCCGGCTCAGCCCCTCCCACACCGCCAGCGTAATCGCCGGCAGGATCAGGCCGCGGAGCGTTGCATTCGCCCGGCTCACGAAGCCTGCCAACGCTGCAGCCGCCGCTCGATGAAGGCCAGCACAGCATCCAGCGCAAAGCCGACGGCGCCGATGACCAGCATGGTCGCCAGGACCAGGTCCAATTGGAACATCTGGCGGCCCCAAACGAGCAGGTAGCCCAGCCCCTCGGACGAGGCGAGCAGCTCGACCGCGACCAGCGCCAGCCAGGCGTTCGTCAAGCCGAAGCGCAGCCCGGTGAACACCTGCGGCACCGAGGCCGGCAGCACGACCCGCCAAAGGGTTTGACGACGGCTGTAGCGGAACACCGACGCCACCTCGTAAAAGCCCCGCGGCACGGCTCGCGCCCCGGCCAGCGTGTTGAGCGTCACCGGCACGCAAGCGGCCACGGCGATGACAATGATCTTCAGCGGCTCGCCGATGCCCACAACGAGCATCATCAACGGAATCCAGCCGATCGCGGGGACCTGTGCGGCGGCGGTAAACACGGGCCGGACCACCTGCTCGGTGCGCGGCGACAGGCCCATGGCTGCGCCGAGGCCAATGCCGGCAGCGGCGCCCAAGACGAAGCCCAGCAGCACGCGGCGCAAGCTGATCAGCGCATTGGTGGCCAAATCCCCGCTGTTCCACAGGTCCACCAGAGCGCTGGCGACCGCGTCCGGCGGCGGCAGCACTTGCTGCGGCATCCAGCCGCGCGTACTGCCGAACCACCACAACACCAGCAAAGCCAGCGGCACGATCAGTCCGTCCAGCGCCAACGCCATCCGACGCGGCCAGCGCTGGGGGATGGCACGGTCACTCATGTCCCGATGACGTGCCCCCGAGCGTCCCGCGCGGTCCAGAACCGGGTAAGACCAAGCTCCGTTAGGGCGCGCTTGACGAAGCGGTCGTCGAACCATCCGTTCACGTCGACGTCCCGGCGCAGCAACTTATACTCCCGCGCCATACCCGCCTGCACCCGGTATTGTTCGATCAGGAACGGATCGATTAGTGGGCTGCTGCGGTCCTTCAGGCTGGAGCCTTCGAAATCGTCGCGGAAACTCTCGGCCGGGTGGCCGGACTTTGCCCATCCCTCGAACACGGCGGTGCGATTGGCGTCGTCGGAGGACCATGCAGCCGCCTTGACGACCGCGGTCACGATGGTCTGCACGGCCTCCGGGTGGTCGTTGACGAAGGCCTCGGTCACCAGCAGGGCGGAGTTGCGGCCATACGCCGGGTCGTCGCCCTTGCTGGTGTAGACGATCTTGGCGACCCCCTGGCGCTGCAGGCTGAACAGCTCGAACCCGCCGAACGCCGCGTCGATGTTGCGGTTGGCCAGCGCCGCGCCGGCGGTCGCGAAGTCCATGTTGATGACCTTGAGGTCCCGCTCGGACAACCCGTTCGCCGCCAGCACCTTATCCACCGCCAACTGGCCGTTGGTGCCGCGATACAGGGCCACCGGGCGCCCTTTGAGGTCCTTGACGCCGGTGATGTCCGACCCCGTGGGCACGGCGAGGTAGACCGGGGTGCCTACGCCCGTCGCCATGACGATCTTGGTCCGCAGCCCGTTGGCGCGGCCGATGATCGACGGCAAGTCCCCCTGCAGCGCCAGGTCGAGCTGACCGTTGGCGAAGGCCTCGTTCACCGCCGGGCCGGCGCCGGCGAAGAAGAACCATTTTACGTCGACGTCCTGCTTGCCCTGGAACGCGTCCTCCACATAGTGCCCGGCATGGGCCGTGGCCGCGGGGGACCCGCCGGCGAAGGGCCGGTTGCCTGCCCCGATCGACGCGAAACCAATCCGTATCGGCAGAGTCGCGGCACGCGCCGGCCGGCCGAGCGAGGCCGCCAATGCGCCGCCGATGGCAGCACCCGTAAAGGCGCGCCGCCCTACTGTGCTGCGGATGCGCGGGGATGGCTCGCTCCGCTGCGGCGCCGGCGCATCGCTCAGCAGCCCCAGGATGTAGGCGCGCAGCCGCACTAGTTCCGGGTCCTGCTGGTCCCGCGGGCGCGCCGCATGCACGTCCACGATCTCGCGGACCCGGCCCGGCCGCGGCGACATCACCACGACGCGGTCGCCGAGCACGACCGCCTCCTCCACGTCATGCGTCACCAGGACCATGGTGGCCGACTCGCGCTCCCAAATCGCTTCCAGCTCGGCCTGCAGGCGAATGCGGGTCAGTGCGTCGAGCGCGCCGAACGGTTCGTCTAGCAGCAGGACGTCCGGGCGGTTCACCAGCCCGCGGGCAATCGCGGCGCGCTGCGCCATGCCGCCGGAGAGTTGGTGCGGATAGGCCTTCTCGAACCCCGACAGGCCGACCAGCGCGATATGCTCCCGCACGGCATCCATGCGGGCCTTACGGGACAAGGCGCTGTTGACCAGCGCGACCTCGACGTTTTCCTGGAGCGTCAGCCACGGAAACAGCCGCGGGTCCTGGAACACCAGGCCCCGTTCGAGCGACGGGCGGGTCACCGCGGCGCCGTCATGGGTGACCGCGCCGCGATCCGGCTTGTCCAGCCCGGCGATCATCCGCAGCAGGGTCGACTTGCCGCATCCGCTGGCGCCCACGATGGTGACGAACGACCCGGGCGCGATGGTCAGGTCGATGTCGTCGAGCGCCGTCACGGATGCGCCGCCGATGCTGAAGCGCCGGGTCAGGCCGCGGACGGCGATGCTGCCGCGCGACAACGGGCGGCCATAGAGATCTCCGTCAGCCGGCATGGGTCAGCTCCGCGGCCGTGGATTGCAGGGCCGTGAGGCGTTGGGACAGCTGCACTGCCTGCTGCTGCAGCTCGTTGAGCGTGTTCGATTCCCAACGCACCCCGCGCAGGGCCGGGCCGATGGCGGAGATGTCGTGCGCATGCCTGCCATCCCGCCCGATCACCGCGGCCTGGGTGTTCGCATCGATGCCGAACGACAACGGCCCCGGCCGCACCAGGCCGCTTGCCAACAGGTTGGCCGCCAGCGTTTGCCGGGAGCGCGTCCAGTCGTAGGTCGCCCCGGTGCAGTTGATCGCCCCATCCACCAGCAGCGTCTCCGATGCCGCCTGACCGCGCCAGCGCAGGCGCACCGCGATACGGCCCCCCTCGGCCGCATCCAACGCGGCGATCCGCCCGGCCCGGTGCGCGAACCAGCCCTCGTTGCGCCCGCGTTCCAGCAAAGCAACGGATCGCGGTGGCGCGCGGTGCAGCGAGGTCTCCCAAATCGGGCGCAGATGCCTCAGGAAACGGCCGCGCTCCACGTCGTTCGCCCGCTGCCAGAGCGGGCCGACATGGGGGCGGATCGCCATCACTAGGGACTGCCAATCCGGCCGGCCATTCGGCACCGCCGCCAAAGCCTGCCGCGCCGCACGCAGCAGCCCGCGGGCCGTCGTGGGCAGCGGCGCCTCGGCCAGGAAGTCCCGCAAGGCCGTTACCTCCCGCCGCGGATGGATCAACAGGCCGCGCCGGGAGATCGCCTGATACCGGCCCTGGAAGCCGCGCCGTTCGAGCGTCACCAGCGCATCCAGCATCGTGAGGCCCGTGCCGATCAGCAGCATCCGTCCCTTGCGGGGGAAACGCTGATAGCGATCCACATCCCAGGGGTCCTCGAGATACCGGCCGGAGGCGCGGACCGGCTCCGCCACCGGAAGACCCGGCTGGGACTGCACCGCGCCCATGGCGAGCACGACATGATCGGCGTGCAATACCCGGCCATCCGACAACGCTACATCCAACCCACCCACGCGGCGTTGTACGTCGGTCGCCTCCGCCACGGCGTGCTCCATCGAGGCGAGCGGCGCGGCATGGGCGACGGCCCTGGTTAGTTCGGCGGTGACGTAGTCGCCAAACACCCGGCGCGGGGCGAAGGCGTTGGCGAAGTCCGGCGCCAGCGGGTCGCGCCAGCTCCATTCATGGGCAAACCGCGCGAGATACTGCACGAAATGCTCGGGCCGTTCCGGGTGGATGCTGAACAGCTTGGCCGGGCCGTTCATCAGGTGCGCGGACTCGCACGTCGAATAGGCGAGGCCGCGCCCCAGTTCGGCCCGGGGCTCGACGATGCTCAGGTGCAGCGGCTCCATTGCGGTGTCGAGCAGCTTGATCGCCATGGCGATGCCGGCGTAGCCGCCGCCCAGGATCACGATATGCCTGCGATGGGCGCC
>CAXTJW010000333.1:0-4736 GCA_964244305.1 uncultured Acetobacteraceae bacterium | reverse complement strand
GAGGTTCACCCGCCGCGTCGCCGGCTTGCGGGAGCGGAACCGCAGGCCGAGCTTGCCCATCTCCGCGTCCACCACCCCAGCCTTCGCCAGCACCAAGTCGCGGCCGGACGAGCTGTGCAGCGCCGCTTCCCGCGCGGTCCGCATCGCCGCGAGCTTCGCCTGGATGCCGTGCGAGAGGCCGAGCACGAACGAGGTATGGAGCGCCCGGCGCCGTCCACCCCGTCCGCGCAAGTATTCGGGACCGGCGCGGAACCGGTTGGCCTCGGTCTCGAACGCATGGACAATTAGGTGCATGAGATAGACCGCCGCCTGCACGTCCGCCGGCAGGCCGAAAAACACCTGGGCGAGCCGGCCCTCCGCATCCGTCTCGAACCAGAACCGGCAATCGAAAAACGCGGCAACCGCCGGGGCGCACTCGTCGAGCGGCCCGATCCGGCTCCGCCCGGTCCGCACGTCGCCACGCTCGCAGGGCTGCGCCTCGAATTCGAGCTCGGACATCGACAGGCCGTGCCGGTCCAGCAGCTCCGCCACCTTCAGCGCGGCCGCCATCGCCTCCTGCTCGGTGCAGCCGCGGTCCGTCGTCTTGGAGCGCAGCGCCTGGATGCGGGCCAGAAGCGCTGCCGTGCCGTCGGTCATGCCCGGATCACTCGGGCAGCGGGATGAACTCGGCGTCCCCCGCCACCCGGTCGAAGCGGCCGGCGCGCCAGTCGGACTTCGCCTGCTCGATCCGCTCGCGCCGGCTCGAAACAAGGTTCCACCAGACATGCCGCGGGCCGTCCATCGGCTCGCCGCCCAGCACCAGCATCCGCGCGTCGGTCTGCGCACGCACCGTGATGCGGTCGCCGGGCCGCAGCACCAGCAGACGGCCAGCCTCATGCGTATCGGGGCCGATCTTCACCGAGCCCTCGAGCACATAGACGGCGCGCTCGATATGGTCCGCCTCGATCGGCAGGCTCGCCCCGGCGTCCAGCGCCGCGTCGGCGTAGATCATGTCCGAGAACGTCTTCACCGGCGAGCGCACCCCGTGCATCTCGCCGGCGATCACCCGGACCCGCTTGCCCTCCCCCGTCACCTCCGGCAGCGCGTCGCGCCCGATATGGGAGAAATCCGGCGCGGTTTCCTCATGCGCCTGCGGCAGCGCGACCCAGGTCTGGATGCCATACAGCCGCTTCTCGACCGGGCGCAGCTCCGCCGCCGTGCGTTCGGAATGGACGATGCCGCGGCCGGCCGTCATCCAGTTCACGGCGCCGGGCTGGATCGCCTGCACGGTGCCGAGGCTGTCCCGGTGCATGATCTCGCCGTCGAGCAAGTAGGTGACGGTGGCGAGCCCGATATGCGGATGCGGGCGGACATCCAGACCGCGGCCGGCATGAAACACGGCCGGGCCCATGTGGTCGAAGAACACGAACGGTCCGACCATCTGCCGTTCCTTGGACGGCAGCGCGCGCCGCACCTCGAAGCCACCGAGGTCGCGCGCGCCCGGCACGATCACGGTTTCCACCAGCGGCCCGTCCGGCCCCAGCATCGGCTCGGCGTCATCCCCTTCGTAGCGGCTCATAATATCCCTTTCATCGCACTGCGGCATCCTTGGCGCGGATATAGGGACGCGCCAGGCTGGCCGTCCATCACGGCGGGGCGAGAAACGTGCCGAATGCCCGCGGGCTCTCGCCGACCTTGATCTTGCGAATAAGCCTGTTGCCGGCCACGTCGATCTCGGCCAGCCGATTGTCCATCCAGACCGCCACATAGGCCCGGGCGCCGTCGGCGGACATGGCGATCCCCTCGGGATAGTCGCCCACGTCGATGTCGGGCAGCGCTGCGAAGCCAGCATCGAACACCGACAAGGTGCCGCTGTGCTGGTTCGTCACCATGATGCGCGAGCCGTCCGGCGTCACTGCAACGGCGTAGGGGAACTCGCCGACCTTGAAGCGCCGGGTCTCAGTGAGGGTGGCGGCGTCGATGATCGACACGTCGCCCGACTGCACGTTGGCGACGAACACACGGCCGCCCTGCACCGTCACGCCGAACGGCGCGTGCCCGACCGGAATGGTCGCGAGCGTCGCGAGGCTTGCGAGGTCGACGACGGATACGCTGTCGCTCTCGCGGTTGGCGACATAGAGGCGCGTGCCGGCCGGGTCGACGGCGAGGCCGGAGGGCGACTGCCCGACCTTGATGACGCCCACGCCGGTCAGCTCGGTCGGGTCCAGCATGGCGACGGTGTCGCCATACCAGTCGGCCACGAACACCCGGCCGTCACGCGGGCTGACCACGATGCCGAGCGGCCCGGCGCCGGCGGGAACCTCCGCCAGCATCGAAAGCCGGCCGTCCTTGCGCTCCAGGACGCTGACGCTATGCCCCTCGGGGTTGGTGACGTAGATGCGCCGCCCGTCCGCCGCCACCGCCACTCCGGCGGGCTTGGCGCCGACGCCGATGGTTTGGACGACCGCGCCGGTCGCGGTATCCACGACCGAGACCGTGTCGTCGCCCTGGTTGGTGACGTAGGCCAGGGCGGCCTGCGCCGGCGCCGGCGCCGGCGACACTGCCAGCAACGCCAAGCAGGCGAAGAAACGCCTCAACCAGCGCGCTCGGCGGAAGTGCCTCAACCAGCGCGCTCGGCAAGGACCTTGATGTTGTCGAGGCCGGCCCGCAGCACGCCGGCAACCGCCTTGGACGAGGCGGCGTCGTTCAGCTCGGGCGGCGGATCGTTCAGCATGTAGCCGCGATAGAACGCCGCCCGCCACTCGATCGTGCAGCCGCCGGCCGGGTTGTCCTGCACCTCGAACCAGGCGGTGTAGTTGTTCACCGGCAGGACCTTGGGATCCACCTTCTCGATCCGGTACTGGTAGCTATGGGCGGCGGCGTCGTACTTGGCCAACTCCTCGGCGAACTGCGGGTCGCCCTCGGCCTTGAGGGTGAGCGTGCGCTTGGAGCCGATCTCGTTGCCGTGGTCCGCGGGGCTGGACGCGATGAGCGGGTGCCAGCGGGAGATGGAGTCGAAATCGCCGACGATGGCCCAAACCTGGTCCGGGGTGCGGGCGATGTCGACAGTCTGCGTGACCTTCTGGCGGGTTGGGCCATGCGCCTGGGCCCGGCGGGTAACGAGGCCCGCCGCGGCGATGGCCAGGCCGGCAACCAAGCGCCGCCGATGTAGTTGCAGCATAGGCATCTCCATTCCGCGCAAACCTCGCACACAGGCGATAGGATCGCGCGGAATGGCAGGCGACGCCAGAGGCCAATTAAGCTGGAATTATTACGCTGCCAGCATGCCCTTCTGCTTGGCCGCGCTGGTCGCGATGATGTCCATCAACGGCGGCGACAAGCAGTCATACGGCTCCAGGCCGATCTCGCGAAGCCGGGCACGGACCGCCCCCATCTGGTCGGGCTTGGCGCCGGCTTCGATGATCGAGGATACGAAGGCCGCGAACTCCGGCGCCGCCCAGCCCTGCTCGTGCGACAGCTCGGTGTGGACGAAGTCCAGGCCGTGGAATGGATGACCCGTGTTCTCGATCCGCCCATACAGGTGTGCGCCGCATCCGGTGCAGGCATGGCGCTGAATCGCGGCGCTGGCGTCGACAACCTTGAGCTTGTCGGCGTTCTCAAGGACCTTGACCTTGTCTCGCGGCACCACGGCGATGACCGAGAATACGGAGCCCTCAGGCTTCCAGCACTTGGTGCAGCCGCAGGCGTGGTTGAACATAGTCTGCGCCGAGACCTCGACCTTCACCGGATTTGTGGCGCATTTGCAGACGAGCGTGCCGCCTGCAAAGCCCGGCGCTGCCGGCGTGATGCCGTTGTCGACGGATGGATGGATATGGATCGTGCTGGCCATGCCGTTTCTCCCTGTTTCGAGCGGTGATCTTTTTCGATCCCGCTGTTGATATCGCCGCGGAACAGCTTCGCGCGGCTTTGCTTGAGATGCAATGGATGCGCAAAGCCGGGGGGTGGGTCAGCCGGAACGGACTGCTGTGCACCGGCATCGCGAGCGGGCTCGGTGCGGCAAACCATACGCGCCGCGTTCAGAATTTTAGATCAGGCCACTTTATCGCAGTCCGCCGCGCGGCATGGCCCTTGCAGGCGCGTGCGTGCGTGCGAATTTGAGAGGCATGACACAGGAGAGCCGGTCGTGCGAATGACCAAGTTGTTTAGGGCGGCATTGTTGGTAGGCGGGCTGGCGGGCTGCGCCGTACCGCCTCCGCCGCAGCCTCCGCCCTTGGTCGCCACTCCAGGACCCGGAAAAACCGAGGCGCAGTTCCACGCAGACGATGCCGGCTGCCGGGCCCAGGCCGCCACGGCGCCAGCCTATGCCCCGGCACAGCCGACGCCAGCCCAAGTCGCCGCGGCCCAAGCCGCTGCAGATCAGGCCGCTGCGGCCCAGCCCGGCCAGAGCCAAGCCGCAGCCTATCCACCCGTCCCCGGACCGGTGCCGGCCGGCGTCGCGTATCTGCAATGCATGGCCGCACAGCAGAATATCGTGCAGCCGCTGCCGCCGGCGCCTCCCGTATTGTATGGCTACTACCCGGCCTATCCGATCTACGCCGGAGTTGGGTTCGGCTACCCATTCTTCTACAGCAATTTCATCGGCTTCGGCTTTGGCGGCTATGGCCGGTTCTATGGCGGCTATGGCCGGTTTTACGGCGGCTATGGCTATGGCGGCTACCGGAACTACGGCTTCCGCGAGGGTGGCTACGGCGGCGGTGGCTTCCATGGCGGCGGCTATGGTGGAGGCTTCCACGGCG
>CAXTJW010000332.1:0-4750 GCA_964244305.1 uncultured Acetobacteraceae bacterium | reverse complement strand
GCTTGACGTTGACGATCGCCAGGTCGATGGCGTGGAAGCCGGAGCCGGGCTCGTCCTGCGCGATGGCGTTGATGGGGATGCCGGGGTGTTGGCCGGAGAACGCGGCCAGGCGCCGCGCCAGCCACATCGAGGAGAAGGACGGGTTGGCCGCGACCGTCAGCCGAACGGGCGCACCCCGTATCGCGGCACATGCGTCCTGCAGGGATGTCAGGGCCGGGCCGACGGACGCGAGTAGACGTTGCCCGGCGGCGGTCACACCGACCCCTCCATGCCCGGTGCTGCGATCCAACAGCCGTGTTCCGAGCGTTGCCTCCAAAGCACGGATCTGGTGGCTCACGGCACTGGTGGAGATGTTCAGGTCCGCGGCGGCGCGGGCAAAGCCGCCCAGCCGTGCCGCAGCCTCGAACGCACGCAGGGCAGGCAAAGGCGGGATGTCACGCATGGCGGTATCCTAGTTTGCTCAACACCCTTGAGAAACCTTCTTTTGCCGGCCCACTGCTTTTCGGCCAGCTTTCCTCGGGATGAGGAGGCAGGGGCATGTATTTCGACCGACGGCTCTGGGGATTGATGACGGGGCTGCACGGCCGGGTGTTCGGTGCGGCGGCGCTGGGCCTGGTGGCGATGGTCTTCGGTATCCTGCGATTCGTCTTCCTGGCGCGGGTGCTGGCACTGAGCCTCGCGGGTGCGCCGGGCGGAGACATCGCCATAGCCGCCCTGGCGACGGCGGGCTGCATGTTGCTGCGGGCATGGCTGGACCACCGCCGGGTCGTGCTGGCCCAGGCGACAGCGGGGGTCGTTCAATCCGCCCTGCGCGCCCGCCTATTCGACCGTATCACCGAGCTTGGACCCGCCTGGTTTGGCGCCGAGCGGACCGGCGGCGTCATGCTGGCCGTGGTCGACGGCGTGGAGCAACTGCAGACCTTCTTCGGCGCCTACCTTCCCCAATTGGTCATCGCCGCCTGCGCGCCCATCGTGATCTTCCTCGTGCTGGCGTGGTGGGACGTGCCCACCGCCGCCGTGTTGCTGGTGGCGGCGCTGGCGACGCTGGTGCTGCCGTTGCTGGTGCACAACGCCGACAAACGGGCCGCCCGCGCCCGATCCGACGCGTTCAAGGCGTTCGGCGAGGAGTTCCTGGACGCCCTGCAAGGATTGCCGACCCTGAAGGCGTTCGGCCAGAGCGCGGCCTTCGCCGAAAGGCTCGCGGATCGCGCACGCCGCCTGTCCGGCAGCACGTTCTGGGTGCTGGCACTGGGGTTGCTGACCCGGTTCTTCACCGATCTCGGCACAGCACTCGGCGCCGCCGCGGCGATCGCGCTCGGGGCCTGGCGCGTGCGCCATGGCGAGATGAGCATCGAGGCCCTGCTGATCGTCCTGATGGCCGGCACCGAAATCTTCCGGCCGCTGCGCGACCTGCGCGGCGTGCTGCATCAGGGCATGACCGGGCAATCCGCCGCCGACCGCATCAACACGCTGCTCGATGCGCGCAGCGATGCTCCGGCTGGCGGCCAGGCGCCCATCGCGAGCCTGGGGACCAGCATCACGTTCGAGGACGTTGCGTTCGCCTATCCCGGACGCCGCGGCGACGCGCATGCGGGGCTGAGCTTCACCATTGCCGCCGGCGAAACGGTCGGCGTGGTCGGCCCGAGCGGGGCGGGCAAGTCCACCATCCTGCGCCTGCTGCTGCGCCACCACGACGTGACCGGCGGCGCCGTCCGCATCGGCGGCCACGACATCCGCACGCTCGACCCGGCGCAGGTGCGCGGCCTCATTGCCATCGTCGCCCAGGACACCACGCTGTTCGACGGCACCGTCACCGACAACCTGCGCCTGGGTCGCCCCGACGCCAGCGACGCCGAGATGAAGGCAGCCGCCCGCGCCGCCAACGCACACGGCTTCATCAAGGCACTGCCCGGCGGCTACGCCAGCCGCATCGGCGAGCGTGGCGCCACGCTGTCCGGCGGGCAGCGGCAACGGATCGCGATTGCCCGCGCCTTATTGCGCGACGCCCCCATCCTGGTGCTGGACGAGGCGTTGTCGGCGGTCGACGCGGAGAACGAGGCCGTGATCCAGCAGGCCCTCGACCGCTTGATGGTCGGCCGCACGACCCTCATCCTGGCACACCGTCTCTCGAGCGTGATCGGGGCCGACCGCATCCTGGTGCTGGACAGTGGCCGCGTGGTCGAAAGCGGCAGCCATGCCGAGCTGATTGCGCAGCCTGGCGCCTACCGTCGCCTGATGGGCCCGCAGCTCGGCACCGGGGGCAAACGTCCTGTGATCGTTGCTGCAGCGGAAGCGCCCGCCGCAGCCGACGACCTTGCCAAGCGGGCATTGAACGAGGATGCGGCCCAGGTGGGCTGGGCGGAAACCCTGCGCAGCCTGCTGGGCGTGATCCGCCCCTGGCGGGGCAAGCTCGCGCTGACGGTGCTGTGCGGCGTCGGACGGGTGGCTGGGTTCATCGGCGTCAGCGTGCTCGGCGCGTTGGCTGTGGCAGCGGTTTCGGCCGGCCGTCCGACGGTGTGGCTGCTGGTGGCGTTGGTGCTCGCGGCACCGGTGGCCGCAACGCTGCACTGGCTGGAATCCTGGTTGGCGCACGACATGGCCTACCGTCTGCTGGCAGAGATGCGGATCGCCCTGTTCGCAAAGCTGGAGCGGCTGGCGCCCGCCTATTTGCTCCGGCGGCGGTCCGGCGACCTGGTGGCACTGGCGACGCAGGACGTGGAGACGGTCGAATATTTCTACGCCCACACCGTCGCCCCGGCTGTCGTGGCGCTGGTCGTTCCCGCCTCCGTGCTGGCCCTGCTCGCGGCACTCGCCTGGCCGCTCGCTTTGGTGCTGCTGCCGTTCCTGGCCTGGGCCGGGCTCGCCCCGGTGTTCGCGCGCAGCAAGATCGATCGCCTGGCCGGGCGGGCACGCGGCACGCTGGGCCTGCTGGGCGCCCACCTGACCGAGACAATCCAGGGCCTCGCCGAACTCGCCGCCTTCGGTGCCGTGGGTCGCCGGCGCGAGGTGTTCCTGGGCGACACCGCCGCCTATCAACGGGACCGGTCGGCGCTGCTGGATGACCTGTCGCGGCAGACTGCCTTGTTCGAGATCGCCACCGGGCTGGGCGGCCTGGCCGTCGCTGTTACCGGCGCCGTGCTGGCCCGTCACGGCTGGTTCGCGCCGCAATGGCTGCCATTGACGGTGTTGGTGTCGGTCGCCGGGTTCATGCCGGTGGCCGAGATCGGGCAGGCCGGCCGTCAGCTCGCCGACACCATCGCGTCCACCCGGCGGCTGCATGTCGTGGAGTCCGAGCCCGAGCCGATCACCGACGGCGACCAGCCGCTACCAGACGCGCCCTTGGTGCGGTTCGACGCCGTGCGCTTCGCCTATCCGGGCCGCCGCGCCATCGCGCTCGATGGCGTGAGCTTTACCGTGCAGCCCGGCACGACCGTCGCCATCGTCGGGTCTTCGGGTGCCGGGAAGTCCACCGTCGCCAACCTGCTGCTGCGGTTCTGGGACCCCGATAGCGGCGCCGTGACCCTCGGCGGAGTCGACCTGCGGCGCCTCCGGCAGGACGACCTGCGCCGCCACATCGCCCTGGTGGCGCAAGATACCTATTTGTTCAATGATACGCTGGAGGCGAACATCCGCCTGGCCGGCCGGGCGGTGACGCAGGCAGAAGTGCAGGGTGCCGTCGAGCTGGCGGCGCTGGGGCCGTTCGTGGCCGGGCTGCCGGATGGGTTGGCAACCCGGGTCGGCGAGCGCGGCGTGCAACTCTCGGGCGGCCAGCGTCAGCGCGTGGCCATCGCCCGGGCCTTCCTGAAGGACGCGCCGATCCTGATCTTGGACGAGGCCACATCCCACCTCGACACCGTCAGCGAGCAGCAGATTCGCGCCGCGCTCGACACGTTGATGGCCGACCGGACGTCCATCATCATCGCCCACCGGCTATCGACGATCCAGAACGCAGACACGATCCTGGTTATGGAAGCCGGGCGGGTTGTGGAATCCGGCAACCATGCCGAACTTGTCGCCCGCAACGGCGCGTATGCACGGTTCGTCGCCCATCAGGCCACCGGCCTTGCAGCATGAGCCTCGCGGCTTGCTCACCGGGGTGTGACTCGTAGCCGTTATTCGTACGCTTGTGACCACTTTTGGACGTGGGTCAGTCTACGGCCGGCTTGTCTGCTGCAAGACGCAGCATCGTTGCATCGTGATGAATTCCGTCACTGCGAGAAGCGCTTGCGACGCGGTAATCCAGGAGCCGCACGTACCAGGCCCGGGTTATGGTGTCCTGGATTGCTACGCCGAAGCCGGCTCACAATGATGGCTCATTAAAATACGCGCAAACTGCCTCACTTTCCACTTTCTACGCTGGATCGAGAGCTCGTGCAGTCTCCGCCAACCATCAAGAACTATTCGGCCTAATACGTTGTTTTAAGCCGACTACGTTCGGAAAAGGCCCGCTACTCCACAGTCACGGACTTCGCCAAATTACGCGGCTGGTCCACGTCGGTCCCACGCAGAACGGCAGTGTGATAGGCCAGCAACTGCACCGCAATCGCATGAAGAATCGGCGCGACGAAGGGGTCAACCGTCGGCAGCTCGATCACCTCGGCCGAAATCGACCGCAGCTTCGCACAGCCGGCCGCGTCGCTGATGATCACCACCTGGCCGCCGCGCGCGCCGGCCTCCTGCACATTCGACGCCGTTTTCTCGAACAGCGGGCCGGACGGCGCGATCGCCAGGATCGGCACCTGCCGGTCGA
>CAXTJW010000331.1:0-4752 GCA_964244305.1 uncultured Acetobacteraceae bacterium | reverse complement strand
CGCCCTGATGCACCAGCAGGCGGCGGCGCACGAACGCCGGGTCGACGCGGGTCAGGCCGCCGATGCCGATCGGCCCCAGGTCGACCTGCGGGCCGGTGTCCACCTTATAGCTGACGTCGAGCGCCTGCGACCCTGCGTCGAGCATGGCCACCGGCGCGTCCACCTTCGCCAGCGCGTAGCCCTGGCTCCGCAATGCATCCAGCACGCGCCCCTGCCCGGCCAGCACCTCGGACGCCACCGCCGGCGCGCCCGGAGCGACGCCCAGCGCATCCCGCGCCGCCTGCGGAACCCGGCCCTCCAGCGTGACCTTGCGCAGGTGGAACACCGGCCCCGGCGTGATCGCGACGTTGATCGGGACCGGGGCGGTCGCGGCCTCCAGCGCCGCGGCGAGCGCCGGGTCGTCGGGGCTGCGTCCGGCGATCTGGATGCCGACTTGGGCGGCATAGTGGCCGTAGCTGTTGAGCGCCGACTCGAGCCGCCCCTGGTCGTCCCGAGCGCGCGTTACCAGGGCAAAAGGCCCGACCGGCGCGCTTTCCCGCAACGAGACCAGGTTCGAGCTGTCTTGCAACGCCTGATCGAGGCCCTTGTCGCCCGAGGGGGCGATCTCGACCGTATAGGGCTGCGGATCGGCGGCAATGGCGGCTGCGCCATGCAGCGCGGCCAGCACGGCAGCCAGCAACGCGAACCGTCCATATGCAGCTGGTCGATAGCGGCGGAGCCGGTGCGAGGGGGTCGGTCCGGTCCGGGGCATGCTACCCTATTACGCTGGGTTCCCCCTGCGGATGCAAGCGGCAGTTGCACCATTTTCGCAACAGTCGAGATAGTCCCGAGTTTGTCACGCACCCGTCGTTGTTCCGACACATGCCCCTTGGTATCAAATTCCCATGAAGAACTCCACGCACCGCGTGCGGCAGCCCGGCCTGGTCGTCCTGAAAGGCACGGGGCCGGAGGTCGCGCCACGCCATCGGCTCCGTCCGCTGCGGTCGGTGCGCCGCGGTGTCGCGATCGTGCTGTGGACCATCCCGGCGGCGGCGGCCCAGGCCATCCTGCTCATGCTGCCCGGCCAGGGCCGCGTCGCGTTCGCCCGCGTGTATTGGGCCAGCGTTTGCCGCCTGCTCGGCCTGCATGTGCGCGTGATCGGCAGCCCCGCGCAACGGGTCGACGGCCGCCCGGTGGTGTTCGCATCCAACCATTCCTCCTGGCTCGACATCCCGACCCTCGGCGGAGTGCTGGAGGGCTGCTTCGTCGCCAAGGAGGAAGTCGGGCGCTGGCCGCTCGTCGGCACCGTCGCCCGCCTCGGCCGCACCGTGTTCATCAGCCGCCGCGCCCGCAACACGGCCCGCGAGCGCGACGACATGCGCGACCGCCTGGATGCCGGCGACAACCTGATCCTGTTTCCGGAGGGCACCAGCTCCGACGGGTCGCGCGTGCTGCCGTTCCGCTCGGTGTTCTTCTCCGTGGCCGAGCAACGTCAAGCGGCCCCGCGCGCACTGATCCAGCCGGTTTCCGTCGTCTACGACCAGCTCGGCGGGCTGCCGATGGGCCGCGCCAGCCGTCCGGTGTTCGCCTGGTATGGCGACATGGACCTCGGCAGCCATTTCTGGCGGCTGGCGCAGCACCGCGGGCTGCGCGCCACCGTATTGCTGCACGCGCCCGTCGACCCGGCCGCCTACGCATCCCGCAAGGAGCTGTCGCAGGCGGTGTGGCGGACCGTGGCCGAGGGTGCCGCGACGCTGCGTCAGAACCGGCCGGTGCGCCCGGCGGCGCATCCGGCCCTGGTCGACGACGCGCCGCCGGCGCAGCCCGCTTTTGCTTGACACCGCTGCATCTCGATCTGCCACACTGCTGCCCATGGGCCCGCATGCCGGACTCGGCGCGACTTGAAGTTGCTTGGACAAGGTCTTTGGGGGAGGTTTTTGGACGCTGCCACGCTTGACCCAACCTGGACGCTCGCCCATTCCTCCCCATGGCCTGACCGGACCCGTCCGGCCAGGCAGGGGAGCGGTTGGATTTTGACCAAGATGAACGCGACGAAGCGCCTGCACGTCATAACCTGGGGTTGCCAGATGAACGTGTATGACAGCGGCCGGATGGCGGATGTCCTGGCGCCGTTGGGCTATGCGCCCACGTCGACGCCGGACGACGCCGACATGGTGATCCTGAACACCTGCCATATCCGCGACAAGGCGGCGGAGAAGGTATTCAGCGAATTGGGTCGGCTCCGCGTTGTAAAACAGGCGCGGCAGGACGCCGGGCGCCCGACCATCCTCGCCGTCGCCGGATGCGTCGCGCAGGCCGAGGGTGCCGAGATCATGGCCCGCGCCCCGTATGTCGACATCGTGCTGGGTCCGCAGACCTACCACCGCCTGCCGGAGATGGTCGCCCGCGCCTCCCGCGCCGGTGGCGGCGTGATCGAGACCGACTTCCCAGCCGAGGCCAAGTTCGACCACCTGCCCGACAGCGCCACGCCGCAGGGGGTGACGGCGTTCCTCACGGTCCAGGAGGGCTGCGACAAGTTCTGCAGCTTCTGCGTCGTGCCCTATACCCGCGGCGTCGAGGCGAGCCGTCCCGCCGCCGCCGTCATCGCCGAGGCGCGCAGGCTGGTGGCCCAGGGCGCGCGCGAGATCACCCTGCTCGGCCAGAACGTGAACGCCTGGCACGGGGACGCGCCAGATGGCGGCGCATGGACGTTCGGCCGGCTGATCCGCGCGCTCGCCGAGCTGCCGGGCTTGTTACGGCTGCGTTATACCACCTCGCACCCCCGCGATATGGGCGACGACCTGATCGCGGCGCATCGGGACGTGCCGCAGCTCATGCCGTTTCTGCACTTGCCGGTGCAGTCGGGCTCCGACCAAATGCTGGCCGCGATGAACCGGCGTCATACCGAGGGCGACTATTTTCGTTTGATCGACCGCCTGCGCGCGGTGCGGCAGGACCTCGCGTTCTCGTCGGACTTCATCGTCGGCCATCCCGGCGAGACCGATGCGGATTTCGCCGCCACGCTTGACCTCGTTCGCCGCGTCGGCTTCGCCCAGGCGTTCTGCTTCAAATACTCGCCGCGCCCCGGCACCCCAGCCGCCGGCGCGCCGTTCCAGGTGCCGGAACCGGTCAAGGATGCGCGCCTGCAGACCCTGTTGGCCCTGCTGCGGGAGCAACAGGCGGATTTCAACGAACGGAGCCGCGGCCTGGTGCTGCCGGTGCTGTTCACCGGGCCGGGCCGGCGTCCCGGACAGCTATCGGGCCGATCACCTTTCCTGCAGCCGGTGCATGTTGACGGCCCATTATCGATGATTGGTGAGGTCGCCCCGGTGACGATCGTGGATGGCCGCCCCAACTCCCTTGCTGGAACCCTGAACCTGGAGCAAATCTGCGCTTGAACAACCTCGCCGCGTCCCCGGCTTCGACATCCCCCAACCCGCCATCGCCGCAGCCCGGGTCATCCGGCAAGGCCGTGACGATGCAGTTCAACGACAATGCGCTGCTGCCGTTGTTGTTCGGCGATCACGACCGCCATCTGGTCCGATTGGAGCAGGGACTCGGGGTCAGGTTGTCGTCCCGCGGCAACCGTGTCGCCATCAGCGGGGAGCCCGCCCGGGTGCAGGCCGCCGAGGCCGCGCTGAATGGGCTGTATAAACGGCTCGAGCGCGGCAAGGGCCTGTCCCGCGCCGATGTCGAGGCCGCCATCCGCATGTCGGACGCCGACCCGGACCCGCGCCTGCCGCTATCGGACCTGCCGGCGATCCAGACCCGTCGCGGCGCCGTCGGGCCGCGCTCGCCGGGTCAGTCGACCTATATGGACATGCTGGCCCGGCACGAGATGGTGTTCGGTATCGGCCCGGCCGGCACCGGCAAGACCTATCTTGCCGTCGCCCAGGCGGTTGCGATGCTGCAGGCCGGACGCGTCGACCGCATTGTGCTGTCGCGCCCGGCGGTCGAGGCCGGCGAGCGGCTCGGCTTCCTCCCCGGCGACCTGAAGGAGAAGGTCGATCCCTATTTGCGCCCGCTGTACGACGCGCTGCACGACATGATGCCGGGCGAGCAGGTCATCCGCCGCATGGGCACGGGCGAGATTGAGGTGGCACCACTCGCATTCATGCGCGGACGCACGCTCGCCCATGCCTTCGTCATCCTGGACGAGGCGCAGAACACCACGCCGGTGCAGATGAAGATGTTCCTCACCCGGATGGGCGAGGGCACCCGCATGGTGATCACCGGCGACCTCAGCCAGATCGACCTGCCGCCGGGCCAGCGTAGTGGACTGCGCGACGCGCTGGACACGGTCGACGGCCTGCCCGGCATCGGCATCACCCGGTTCGGCGTGCGCGACGTGGTGCGGCATCCGCTTGTGGCCGCCATTGTCGGAGCGTATGAGCAACGAGCGCAGGCCCAGCGCGACGCGGGGGTGCCTGAGGCCGGGCAGAACCGCGGCCCCCGCAGCCGGACCCGGACGGAGCCGCCCGCGGAGACGACCCAAGCCGAGGCCAACCAGGACACCAATGGACCCTGATAGTAGACGCGGCCCCGCTTCGGCGGGGCTTACGGACGATTGCGATGAGTGCGGGGCCGCCGTTGTCATAACCGAGGCGCGCTGGCGGCGCATCGTGCCGCGGGCCGAGGCGATAGCCGCCCGCGCGGCGCGCATTGCCGGCGGCGCCGGGGCGGTGGTGCTGGCGTCCGACCTGGCTGTCCGGCGCCTCAACGCCAGGCATCGCGGCCAGAACAAGCCGACCAACGTGCTCACCTTCGATGGCG
>CAXTJW010000330.1:0-4779 GCA_964244305.1 uncultured Acetobacteraceae bacterium | reverse complement strand
GGGATGATCGCGCCCACGACGCCAACCGGCTCCTTCAGCGTGAACGACACGTAGTCGCCCGGCAGCGAGTTCTCGATCGTCTCGCCATGGATCGCGGTCGCCTGCCCGGCGTAATAGCGCAGCATGCCGAGCGCGCGCAGCCGCCCGCCCTTCGTGCGGCTGATCGGCGCGCCCATGTCGAGCGTGTCGAGCGCCGCCAGCTCATCGAAGTTCTGTTCGACGAGGTCGGCGAGCCGCAGCAGCAGGTTCTGCCGGTCGAACGGCTTCCACTTGCGCCAGGGGCCGTCGAACGCGCGCCGTGCGGCCTCCACGGCGCGGTCGATATCCTCGGGCCCACCCTCGGCCACGGACGCGAGCACCTCGCCGGTCGACGGGTTGATGCTGTCGAAGGTCTTGCCCGAGGCCGCCTCGACCCAGCGTCCGTCGATGAACAGCCGCTTCGGCTTGCCGGTGAGGAAAGGGTGCTGCGTGGCGCTCGGTGGGGCGGCGACGTTCATGGCGAAACTCCATTGCTGTGTTCGAAGGGATGCGGGGACGGTTCGCCGGCCGGCTCGGACAGCGCCGCCAAAAACGAGCCGAGGCCGGAGCTGCGCAGCGGCAGCCAGGGCTTGCCGAGCTGCCGGCAAACCCGCTTCACCATAAGGGCAGCGTCGTGGCTCACGCAATCGACGGGAAAGGCAACGCGGTCGGCCTGGCTGATCAGCCCCGGCAGCAACGAGGGATGGTCGTGCCGGCCGCCATCATGGCAGAGCAATGCGCCGCCGGCGGCCTCCAGCGACGTCCGAATCTGCTCTGTGCAGCCGGGCCTACCGCCGACGTAGAGGATACGTTGGGCCGGAAGGCCGGGCGAGGCCGCTGCCGGATCGAAAGCATCCTGGCGTTCGAGTGCCATCAGCTCCCGCTGCATCGCTGCACGCTGCGCCTCCGCCTCCCTGGCGCGCCGCTCGCAAGATTGGCCGGCCTCGACCGAGTCGGCGAACCGCTGCTCCAGGCGCTCGCGCCGGGTCGTTTCGCGGGCGAGGCGGCCTTGCAGGTCGGCGACCAAGTGCCGGAACGCCGCCAGCGCGTCGTCGTCGTCGGGCTTGGCCGTCGCATTGACCTGGTGCGCCGCGAATTCGCTGAGCCGGCCGATTGTCGCATCCCTGGAGGCCACGGCCTCGTGCAGCCGGGCCTGCTGGCGCTCCACTTTGGCTCGCAGCGCTGCGTTCTCCTCCTCCAACGCCGTCAAGCGCCGGATGTCGGCCCGGTTCGCGGCGCCAACGAGGTGCGACAGCATGTGCACGTCGCCGAACGCCTGCCGCAGGCCGGCATGTCCGACGTCGGGATGGGTGAGCGCCGCCCAATACGCGCCGGGAATGTCGCCGGCACGGCGCGCCTCGGCCCAGGCCTGCATCACCGCCGCTTCGCCCTGCAGCCGGGCGAAGCGCCTGATCACCGTCTCATGCCGGTGGTCGAGCGCCTTCTGCAGCAGCTTGGAGGAGGCATTGTGCTGGCCGCACAGGCCGACGGCGCGGGAGTGCAGGTCATGGTCCGAGACGTGGGACACGTCGGTCGGCGTCACCTTGGCCATCGCCCGCCGCAGCTCGCTGGTGGTCAGGCAGGTGCCGATGATCGAGCAGTGGACGGAGCCGTTCAGCTCCCAAAGCTTCGTGCGCTGGCGTTTCGGCACCGCCCCGGTCAGCACGTCCGCCGCCGGCATGCCGCCCATGCGCAGGCTGGCGAGCCCATCCTTGGTCAGAAAACTGAACGACTGCCCGGCCGTGCTCATGGCGACGCGACGACTCGCGAGATCATTGCAACAACTGGGCGTAACTCGGCTCGGCCATGCGATCCATAAGGACGTTTCCTTGCGGCGTTATGCATAAAGAAGCATAACGCGGTCCGGCAATGCTGCCAAGCTGGATTGCGGGTTGCTAAGGGTCAGGGTCTTCGGGGGACGTGGAACGGGCGCGGACAGTCCGCCCCGCGCGCCCGCGAAGCGCGGCTGCAGCGCATCAGGTCGATCACTGCAGCCGCAACGCTATTGAACCAAGCCTACTCGGCCGCGATCGCCCCGTAGCCGATTTCGGCCTTAGTCTCCAGGAACTCGCCGAACGCCAGGTCGCCCCATTCGCGCCCATTGCCCGACTGCTTATAGCCGCCGAACGGCGCCATGGGATCCATTCCAGCGCCGTTGATGGTCACCTGGCCCGCGCGAAGGCGAGAGGCGACATAGCGCAGCGCCGCCGGGTCCTTGCCCTGGACATAGGCGGCCAGGCCATAGGGCGTGTCGTTGCCGATCGCGATCGCCTCGTCCACCGTGTCGTAGCCGAGGATGGCGACGACGGGCCCAAATATTTCCTCGCGGGCAATGGTCATGCCGTTCGTCACGCCGGCGAACACGGTCGGCTTCACGTAGTAGCCGCGGTCGAGGCCCTCCGGACGCCCGGGGCCGCCGGTGACGAGCGTCGCGCCCTCCTCGATGCCTTTGTTGATCAGGCCTTGGATCTTGTTCCATTGCACCTCGGAGACGACCGGGCCGATCTCCGAATTGCCGTTCGGATCGCCGACCGTGGTGGACTCGGCGGCGGCGCGTGCGATGGCGACGACCTCCGCCATCCGGCCGTTCGGGGCGAGCATGCGGGTCGGCGCGTTGCAGGACTGGCCGGAGTTCTGCATCACGTGCTTCACGCCGCGCGTCACCGCGCGCTCCATGTCGGCGTCCTCCAGCAGGATGTTCGGCGACTTGCCGCCCAGTTCCTGGTGCACGCGCTTCACGGTGGCCGCAGCCGACCGCGCGACCTCGATGCCCGCCCGGGTGGACCCGGTGAAGGACACGAGGTCGATGTCCGGATGCGCGCTGATTGCTGCGCCCACGCCGGGGCCATCGCCGTTGACGAGGTTGAACACGCCGGGCGGCACCCCGGCGGCGGCCAGGATCTCGGCCAGTACGATGCCGGAGAACGGCGCCACCTCGGATGGCTTCAGCACCATGGTGCAGCCGACGGCGAGCGCCGGGGCGACCTTGCAGGCCATCTGGTTCACCGGCCAGTTCCACGGCGTGATGAAGCCGCAGACGCCGATGGGCTCACGGGCGATCAGCGTGCTGCCGCGCAGGGTCTGGAACTCGTAGTCCTTCAGGATGCCGATCGCGGTCTGGAAATGCAGGCTGCCGATCGCCGCCTGCGCCTGCTGGGCGAGGCTGGAGGGCGCGCCCATCTCCTCGGTGATCGCGGCGGCCATATCGTTGTAGCGCTTCTTGTATTCGGCGACGATCCGTTCGAGCAGGGCCAGGCGCTCCTCGCGGCTGGTCCGGGAAAAGGTCGCGAACGCACTTCGGGCGGCGGCGACGGCGCGATCGACGTCCTGGGCGCTGCCGAGGCTGATGCGGCCACAGACCTCCTCGTTCGCCGGGTTGATGACGTCGAGCGTCTTGGCAACGGCCGGATCGACCCATTGGCCGTCGATGTAGAACTTCGTGTAGTCGCGCATGGTCGTTCTCCTGGAGATTCTTGTTGTGGATTGGGCCGGCATGGTTCGGCAGCCCGGCCTCAAGCTTAGCCTGGTTATACCTGGTCGGCTATAACGACGATCGCGATCGTCATCGTTCTCAGGCGTCGGTCAGCCGTTACTGGTTTCGAAATCGCCGGGCTGCGGCGGGGCGATCGGGGTGAACAGGCAGCGGTCCGGCTTGAGGTCGAGCAACGGCGTCCCGTCCAGGCAGTCGAGCCCGCGCACCAGCACGCTGGCACCCTCGATCCCGACCAGTTGGACGATCGACGTGCCGAGCGGGTTCGGGCGCACGGGCGAACGCAGGGAAAAGGTGCCATGCGTGGTCCCGTCATTGGCCGGGCTTTGCAGCACGAGGTCGCGGCGCGACAGATGCAGCCAGTATATCACCTCGATCTGCTCGAACCGGCGCAGTCCTTCGAGTGCCGGCACCCATGGCTCGAACACCTCGATCCGGCAGACCGGCCCATCGCGGCGGCCCTGCCGTGGCGTCATCATGCGGGAGGTCCACGGCGTGTGGATGACGCCGATGAACACCAAGCCCGCGTCGGTCGCCGGCGGCGCGGATACGGCGACCTCCGCATGCCGCAGCTCATTCTCACGGACCATGACGTCTCCTTGGCGCACATTGCCCTGCCCCAATGGCAGCAGGGCAGCACCGGATCAAGCCATGGTTCGATGCATCCTGTGGCGAAGCCGGCGGCAGGTCGCCCCGCCGCCGAGCCTCCGAGGTGGCCTAAAGCGCGACCGTCACCGCCTTCACCTGCAGGTAGTTGTGCAGCACCTCTTCGCCCATCTCGCGGCCCCAGCCGGACTGCTTGTAGCCGCCGAACGGCAGCGAGGCGTCGAACACGTTGTGACAGTTGATCCAGATCGCGCCGGCGCGGATGCGGCGAGCCATCTTGTGGGCCGTGCTCAGGTCGCGCGTCCAGATCGACCCGGCCAAGCCATAGATCGTGTCGTTGGCCTGCGTGGCGATCCGGTCGAGGTCGTCGTCGTCATAGCGCGACGCAACCAGCACGGGGCCGAAGATCTCCTCGCGCACCACTTGCATGTTGGGAGTCGTCTCGGCCAATACGGTCGGCTGCACGAACCAGCCGCCCCCGCCACCGGCATCCGCGCCCGACTTGCCGCCGGTGGCCACGCGTGCCCCATCGGCCCGGCCGCTTTTGATAAAGCCCGTCACCCGGCCGAACTGCTCGTCCGACACCAGCGGACCCATCTCGGTCGTGGGATCGAGGCCCGGGCCGATCTTGATGCGGCTCGCGATCTCCGACACGCCGTCGATCA
>CAXTJW010000329.1:1795-4787 GCA_964244305.1 uncultured Acetobacteraceae bacterium | reverse complement strand
AGATGCCGCAGAACGAGGCGGGGATGCGGATCGAGCCGCCCTGGTCGCCGCCGATCGCCATGTTGACCTCACCGGCCGCCACCAGCGCGCCGGAGCCGGACGACGAGCCGCCGGCGGAGTAGCCGTGCTTATGCGGGTTGTGCACCGGACCCAGCGCGCCGGTATGGCTGCCGCCCGACAGGCAGAACGCCTCGCAATGCGCCTTGCCCATGATGGTGGCGCCGGCGTCCAGCATGCGGGTCACGATGGTGGCGTCCTGGTCGGGCATGTAGCCCTCCAAGGTGGCAGACCCGTTCATCATCGGCACGCCGGCCAGGCAGACGTTGTCCTTCAGCGCGACCGTCTTGCCCTTAAGCGGCCCGGACTCCGCGCCCTTGATTACGCTCTTTACATACCAGGCATTATACTTGTTCTCCTCCGGACCCGGCTGGTAGCCCGGCGTGCGCGCATACCGCACCACCGGCTTCTCGTCCGGCATCGCATCGATCACGTTATACGATGCGACCGCGCCGTCCATCATCGCATGGAAGGTGCCCAGGCGCTCGTCCGACAGCTCCATGCCGAGGTCGAAGACGATTTCTTGCAACTGCGACAACGTGGGTTTCTCGACGCTCATGGTTGGCTCCCTAGGTTACTGGGCGAGTTAAAGACTTACGCGGCCATGCCGACGAACTCGGCGATGAGCGCCGGGTCCTGCACGGCCTCCGGGGTCGTTTCGCGGGTGATGACGCCTTTTTGGATGATCAGGATGCGCTGCGACAGCTCGGCGATGAACTTCAGGTTCTGCTCGACCAGCACGACCGTCACGTCATGGCCGCGGCGCAGCGCCTGCAGGGTTTCGATGATCTCGTCGATGATCGAGGGCTGGATGCCCTCGGTCGGCTCGTCCAGCAGCAGCAGCCGCGGCGCGCCGCACAGGCACCGGGCCAGCGCCAGCAGTTGCTGCTCGCCGCCCGACAATGCGCCGCCGGTGCGGTCCAGCAGGCGCGTCAGCCGCGGGAACATCTCCAGCACGCCCTCGATGGTGCGGCCTTCGTCGCGCTTCGACAGCAGGCAGCCCATGCGCAGGTTCTCCTGCACGCTGAGGGCGGGGAAGATCTCGCGGCCCTGCGGCACGTAGCCGATGCCGAGCCGGGCGCGCGCCGTTGGCGAGAGCTTGGTGATGTCGCGGCCCTCGAACGTCACCTTGCCGCCGGTCGCCGGCAGGTAGCCCATCAGCGTGCGCAGCAAGGTGGACTTGCCCATGCCGTTGTGCCCGAGGATGCCGACGAACTCGCCCTGCGCCACGGCGAAATCGACGCCGGCCAGGATCGGGATGCGGCCGTAGCCGGAGCGGAGTGCCTCGATCTGCAGCATCATGCGGCCTGCTTGCCGAGATAGACGTCGCGCACCGCCTGGTTGGCGAGCACATTCTCCACGTCGTCCTCCACCAGGATGCCGCCCTGGTTGAACACCGTCACCGTGCGGGCGATCATGCGGATGAACTGCATGTCGTGCTCCACGACGATCAGCGCCTGGGCTCGGTTGATCTCGCGGATCAGCTCGGCGGTGCGCAATACCTCATCATGCGTCATGCCCGCTGCCGGTTCGTCCAGCAGCACCAGCTCCGGCTCCTGCGCCAGCACCGTGGCGATCTCGACCCACTGCCGCTGCCCATGCGCGAGCTGACCGACCATGCGCCCGGCGATGCCCGTCAGCCGCACGCGGTCGAGCGTCTTCTCGGTCGTGCGATTGGCCTGCGCCGGCGAGCCGCGGCGGCAGGCGGCGACGAACACGTTTTCCCGCACCGACAGCCCGTCGAACACGTTCGGCACCTGCGTCTTGATGCCGACCCCCATGCGGGCGATCCGGTGCGGCTCGGTGCCGGTGATGTCCTTGCCGCGCAGCAGGATCTTCCCGGCGCTGGGCGTCAACTGCCCGGTCAGCATCTTGAAGAACGTGCTCTTGCCCGCGCCGTTGGGGCCGATCAGGCAGCGCAGCTCCATCTCGCGCAGGGTGAAATCGACGTTGTCGACCGCGGTGACGCCGCCGAACCGCATGGTGGCGCCCTTTGCTTCGAGCAGCGGCACGGGTGTGGTCATGGCTCGGCCTCCACTGGCGCTTTTTGGGCCGCGATTTTGGCCGGGCTGCCGCTGCGCCGGGCCGGCATGCGGCGGAATAGGCCCTGCACGACGGGTATGAGCCCCTGCGGCACCAGCAGCACGAACGCGGCCAAAATCACGCCGAGCACCAGGTTGGCGTTCACCGCCGCCTGCGTGCCGATGACCGAAATCAGGTATTGGATGCCGACCGCGCCCAGGATCGGGCCGAGCAAGGTGCCGAGGCCGCCGACCAGCACGTAGATCAGCACCTGCGCCGAGGTCGCCAGGCCGAACACGGTGGGGCTGATGAACGAGCCCCAGTTGGTATAGAGGCACCCCGCCAGCCCGGCCACGCCGCCGCCGATGGCGAACACCACGAGCTTATACAGCCGGGTGTCGTAGCCCAGCAGCCGCGCCCGGGTCTCGTTCTCGCGGATCGCCACCACGATGCGGCCGAAGCGGCTGGCGAGGATGCCGCGCAGCAGCACATAGACCGCGATCAGCGCGCCCATCGCCGCATACCATGTCTGTTCCGGGTCGAGCGGGGTGGCCGGGTCGTTGGGGAAGTTCAATGGCGGCACCGATGGCATGCCGTTGAAGCCACCCAGCGCCGCATTGCCGATGGTGTAGAAATCGCCCGCGGTGGAGTTCACCACATTGAACAGGATCACCGTCACCGTGAGGGTGATGACGCCGATATAGGCGTCGCTGATGCGGCCGTAGAACATGAAATAGCCGAGCAGCGCCGCGAACAGCGCCGGCAGCAGGATCGCCAACAAGACCGGCACGGTGCTGTCGCCCATGTTCATCACCGCGACGGCGTAGGTGTAGCCGCCGAGGCCGAAGAACGCCGTCTGGCCGAACGACATGATGCCGCCGTAGCCCCAGATGAAGCCCTGGCTGAGCGCCAG
>CAXTJW010000329.1:0-1695 GCA_964244305.1 uncultured Acetobacteraceae bacterium | reverse complement strand
GAGGCGAGGCCGGTGCCGGTGACGATGGCCGGGCCGCCGCCGAGCACGGTGATGAAGGCCCGGGCGATGAACGCGCCGCCCATGACCGGCGACACGCCCGACACCGGCGCCAGCACCCCGCCCGCCAGTCCGGCCAGCGCCGAGCCGAGCGCGAAAGTCGCCATATAGACCCGCTGCGGCGACACGCCGAGCGCGGCGGCCATGTCCGGGTTCTGCATGGTGGCCCGCACGATCAGGCCGAACCGCGTGAAGCGCAGCACGAGCCACAGCCCGGCCACCATCACCGCCGCCACCGCGATCACGAACACCGAATAAAGGCTCGTTTGGTAGCCGCCGACGCTGAAGCCGCCGAGCGGCGCCGACACGCCGCGCACCGTGTTGCCGAAGATCGTGGTGATCAGCCCGATCACCCCGAGGCTGAGGCCCCAGGTCGCCAGCATGGTGTCGATCATGCGGCCATACAGGAAGCGGATGAACAGCCGCTCGACCGCAAGGCCGAACAGGCCCACGACCAGCGGCGAGGCCACCAGCATCGCCACCCACAGGTTCAGCCCGGCATTGGTGCTGACGACCGTCGTGTAGGCGCCGAGCATCAGGAACTCGCCATGCGCCAGGTTGATGATCTTCATCATGCCGTAGATGACGCCGAGCCCGAGGCTGAGGAGCGCCAGCACGGCGATGCTGTTCACGACGTTGAACAAAACGAGGCTGATGAGCGCCATTGCGGCCTCAGGTCTTCACGTCGATGACGAACTGCTTGCTGAGCTTCGGCTCCTTGATCAGGTCGCACACGGCGGCGGTGTCGGCGGGCGCCTGGTCCGGGTAGGACTGGATCACCTCCCATTTCCGCTCCGCCGCCTTCGCCAGATAGGCGTTGCGGACGACATGGTGGGTGGCGTGGTCGATCGTGACCTTACCGGAGGGCCCTTCGACCGCGAGGCCGGTCTCCAGCGCCTCCGTCACCTTCATGCGGTCGACGGACCCGGCCTTCTTCACCCCTTCCGCCCACAGCTTGAAGCCCTCGTAGGTGGCGGCGGCGAGCTCGCTGATATACGGCAGGTCGTTGCCGAACTTGGCGCGCACGGCCTTGGTGAAGGCAGTGCTGGCCGGCGTCGTCAACTCCTCGTAATAGCCATAGCTCGTGACGATGCCGTCGCTCTCCGATGGGGCGATGGTCGCGATCTCGTTCACCAGGCCGAAGGTGGTCGAGGCGATCGGGATCTTGCCCTTCATGCCGGCAGCGGCCCACTGGCGGTAGAACGCGGTGTGGTTCGATCCGACCAGCGCCGACAGCACGACCGACGGGCCCGCCTGCTGGATCTTGCTGATGGTGGAGGCGAACTCGGTCACGTCGAGCGGGAAGAACTCGGTGGCCTGCACGGTGCCGCCGCCGTCGCGCACGTATTTGCCCATCCACTTCGCGGTGATCTGACCGTAGTTGTAGTCGGCGGCGATGATGTATGCCTTCTTGCCCCAGGTCTCCATCGCGTAGGGGACCAGCTTGTTGACGGTCTGCGCCGGGGTGGTGCCGGTGCAGAAGCAATCGCGGTCGCACACGCCGCCCTCATACAGCACGTTGTAGAAATACAGCGTGGAGTAGCGGTCGAACACCGGGCGGATCGCTTCGCGGGAGGCCGAGGTGATGCCGCCATGCACGACGGCCACCTTGTCCTTCAGCGCGAGCTGCTGGGCGTA
>CAXTJW010000328.1:0-4794 GCA_964244305.1 uncultured Acetobacteraceae bacterium | reverse complement strand
TAGAAGGTCTGGCCGGGGTGCAGGGTGACCGGCGCCGCGCCCTTCACCTGCATCACGACCGAGCCCTCCAGCACGTAGACGAAAACAGACGCGCCGTGGCGATGGATGGGGTCCGCCGCTCCAGGTGCGTATTCGACCGTCAGCATCACGCCCTCCTTGCCGGCGATGCCGGTCAGGTCGTGAGAAAAGAGCGGCGTGACCTTCGTGGTCTCGGCGGCGCTGGCGCCAGCGGCAAAGGTCAACGCGCCGACCAACAGCAATTTCTTCATGGGGATGAACCTTTGCTCGAGGGAAAAAGCCTGTAAAAACGCTGCGAAGAAGGCTGGCTAACAGGGGAGCGGTCAGGGCAGGACGGCCTCCAGGCTGGTGTCGACCACGATGAACGCGGGCCCCGGTTCGCGGAGCCAGCCGGGCAGCGCCGCCAGGTCCGCCTGCGACCGAATCGTCCGCACCGGGAAGCCGAACGCCTGGCCGATCAGCGTGAAGTCCGGGTTCACCAGCCCGGTGCCGATGACCCGGCCGGGGAACTCGCGCTCCTGGTTCACGCGGATCGACCCGTAGGACCCGTTCACCGAGACGATCACCTTCAAGGCCAGCCGGCGCTCGATCGCGACCGCGAGCTCGTTGCCCGTCATCAGGAAACCGCCGTCGCCGACCATGCAGACCACGGTGCGGTCCCTGTGGCGCAGGGCCGCCGCGACCGCCGCGGGCACGCCGAAGCCCATCGAGCCCGCAATCGGCGCCAGCAGCCGCTGCGGCGGCCGGAACGGGATGATCCGGTAGGCGGGCGCCGCGAACGTCCCGGCATCGAGGGTCAGGATGGCATCGGCGGGGAGCGCGCGGCCGACCACGTCCACGACGTCCTCGAACGGCACGCCGTCCTTCGCCGTGGACCGGCGCGGGGCCGCCAGCGCGCGGCGTTCCGCGACCAGCCGGTCCAGCCAATCACCACGCGGCGCCGGCGCTTCGGCGGGAGCGCCGAGCAGCCCGAGCAGGCTCGCGGGATCGCAGGCGATGCCGAGATGCGTGGCGAAGTGGCTCCCGATGGCTGCTGGGTCCGCATGCACATGCACCAGCCGGGTTCCCGGGGCCGGGATGGCGTAGCCCTGGGTCGTGATGTCCGACAGGCGCGCGCCCAGCACCAGCAGCAGGTCGGCCTGTTGCAGCAGCGCCATCTGCGGTGCCGGGTTCGCCAGCGCCATGTTGCCGGCATACAGGCGGTGGGTGTTGTCGAACAGGTCGTGGCGGCGGAAGGAGACGAGCAACGGCAGGTCCCATGCCTCGATGAAGCGCTGCAGCGCGTCCGTTGCTTGCTGCAGCGCGCCGCCGGCCAGGACCAGCGGCCGGCGCGCCTGGGCCAGTAGGGTCCGCAGCTGATCGAGGTCCGCCCCGAGCGGCGCGGCGCGGACCGGCGTGGCCGGGCTGGCGACGGGCGCCCGGCTGCTGGCTTTCAGCATGTCTTCCGGCAGCGCGATGACGACCGGTCCGGGCGTGCCCGAGGTCGCCACCTGCAGCGCCCGCTGGATGGTCTCGCCGATGCGATCGGGGTCGGACACCTCGGCGACCCATTTGGCGATGCCGCCGAACATCCGCTGGTAGTCGATCTCCTGAAACGCATCCCGCCGCAGGTCGCGCACGGCGACCTGGCCGATCAGCAGCAGGAACGGCACGGCGTCCTGTTGCGCGGTATGCACGGCGATGGCGGCGTTGCTGGCGCCGGGGCCGCGGCTGACGCAGGCGACGCCGGGCCGATGGGTCAGGCGGGCATCGGCGAGGGCCATGAAGCCGGCGCCCGATTCGTGCCGGCAGACCACGGTGTCGATGTCGGTGCGGCCATACAGCGCATCGAGCAGGCCGAGGTAGCTCTCGCCGGGCACGCAGAACAGGCGGTCGATGCCTTGGGCCGCCAGGCTGTCGACCAGCACATGGCCTGCGGTGCGGACGATCACGGGGGACATGTCGTTCATCGGGCCCCTTATCTGCCGCCCATCAGGTGCGGCACGATCAACGCGATGCCGGGCACGAAGGCGATCAGCACGACGGCCAGCACGAGCACGACGATGAACGGCACCATCGTGCGCGCTGCCGGCTCCACCCGGCTGCCCGCCACCGCGGCCGCCACGTAGAAGCCGATCCCCACCGGCGGCATGAACGCACCGACGCCCATCGCCAGGATCAGCACGATGCCGTACTGCACGGGGTCGATCCCCAGCCCCGTCGCGATCGGCATCAGCAGCGGGGCCAGGATGATCAGCGCCGGCAGGCCCTCGAGCAGCGTCCCGATCAGGATCAGCAGCACGATCGACCCGATCCAGAACGCGACGGCGCTGCGCCCGGTGTCGTCCAGCAGTTCAACCAGATGCTGCGGCATGTTCGCCGCCGTCAGCACCCAGGCGAACGACGATGCCGAGGACAGCACCAGCAGCACCATCCCGGCCGTCATCGCGCAGGACAGCACCAGCTCCAGCACCTGCCGCCACGGCAGCCCGCGATAGACGGCGACGGAGAGCACCAGGCCATACAGCACCGCCAGGGTGGACACCTCGGTCGGCGTCGCGATGCCGAACCGGATGCCGCAGACCATCGCCACCGGCATGGCCAGGGGCAGGATCGCCGGAGCGAGCGCGGCCATCCGCCGGGTTCCCGCAGGTGGCGGCGCCTCCACCCGGCCCCGTGCCTGATACGCGATCAGCCCCATCAGGCAGACCGCGATCAGGGCGGCCGGCAGCAGCCCGGCCACGAACAGCGTGCCGATCGAGATCGGCGTGACCGAGCCCAGCACCAGCATGGCAATGCTGGGCGGGATGGTCTCCGCCATCGCCGCCGAGGCCGCCAAGACCGCCGCGCCCTGGTCCGGGCGGTAGCCATGCCGCTTCAGCTCGCCGCGCATCACGGAGCCGACCGCGGCCACGTCGGCGATCTTGGAGCCCGAAATCCCGCTGACCAGGTAGATGGTCACGACCACGACCTGCAGCAGCCCGCCGCGGATGCCGCCCACCAGGGCCATCGCGAACTGCACCAGACGTACGCTGATGCCGCCGCGCTCCATGATCAGCCCGGCGAAGATGAAGAACGGCAGCGCCAGCAGGATGAAGTTCCCGGTGCCATCGACCATGTTCTGCGGCACCGCGATCGCCGGGGCCGCATCCGTCAGCGCCAAATAGGTCAGCGTCGACAGCAGCATGGCGAAGCTGACCGGCAGGCCGAGCAGCACGCTGCCAAAGAACAGCGCGATCAGCACGACCAGCGCGGCGTTTGGGTGGTCGCCGAAGAAGCCGCTGGCGTCGTAGAGCATCAGCGCCGCCGTGGCCGCCACCACCAACGGCAGGGCGGACGCCGCGATGGCCGGGCGGTGCTGCAGCGCCAGCCGTTCCAGCGCGAACAGCGCCACCAGGCCCATGCCGACCGGCAGCGGCAGCGCGATCCAGCCCGTGCTGATCTGCAGGATGGGCGTGAGCGTCTGCCAGTTGCCCTCCATCAGCAGCAGGCTCTGCCAGCCCGCGATGACGGCCACGACGACCACGGCCCATTCGAGCACGGCAAGCACGAAGTCGCACAACGCGCCCGGCATCAGGTCGAGCAGCACCCGCACCGAGGTATGCTGCCGCGAGCGGTAGGCTGCGGCGCCGCCGATGAAGGCGATGGTGGACAGGCTCAGCTTCGCCGACTCGTCGGACCACAGGAACGACCGGCTGAGGAACTCCCGCTGCGTCACGTCCCACAGGATGATCACGAGTTCGATAAGGAGCGCCGACGCGGCGATGCAGGTCGCGGCCAAATGGATGACGTCGACCAAGCGCCGCGCCGTTGCGCGTACGACGTTCAGCCGCGGCCCCGCAGACAACGAGCCGCCAGGCAGCTGCCCGGCGGCGTTGTCGGATAGCAGCTCCATCCCGGCTAGACGCCGGCCTGCTGCATCGCCTGGTCCACCAGCTCGGCGCCGATGATGGGCCGGAACTTGTCGTAGATCGGCCGGGTCGCGGCGATGTAGGCGGGAAGGTCCACCGGGCCGATCGTGACGCCGGCCGTCCTCAGCACGCCGGCGGCCTGGTCGGTCGCGGACGCCACCGACGTGCGCCAGTCGATCGACATCTCCTTCGCGGCGGCCCGCACCGCGGCCTGCTGCTCGGGCGTGAAGCTGTCCATCCGGCGCTTGCTGACCATCAGCGCCCCGGCGTTGTAGACGAAGTTGCTCTCGTTGCTGTGCTTGACGACTTCCTGGAATTTGTTCGCCACCATCGAGATGTAGGGCAGCTCCACTGCCTGGACCGCGCCCTGCGACATGGCGAGATAGGCCTCGCTGATGTCGACCGCGACCGGGATGGCGCCGATGATCTTGTAGGTCTCGGCGTAGATGGCGCCGGGCTGGATGCGGATCTTGATCCCGTTCATGTCCGATGGGTGCGTGACCGGGGCGGCCGTGCTGGTCGTGATCGGGCGCCATCCCCACCAACCCCAGCACAGGCCGTAGATCCCGCGCTCGGGGAACGGCTTGAACAGCTCCTCGCCGATCGGGCCGTCCAGCACCTTCTCGGCCGTTGCGGCGTCGCGGAACAGGAACGGCAGGTCCAGCACGGCGACCTTGGGAAAGACCGTCTCGATATAGCCGGTGGTGTGCGCCACGAAGTCGACGATGCCGGTCTGCAGGCTGGTCAGTGCGTTGGCCTGACTGCCGAGCTGCCCGGCGCCATAGACCTGAACGTCGAGCGTGCCGCCGCTTTTTTGCTTCAAGTTGGCCGCGAACCGCTGGCAGATGGGAAAGACGGGGCTCGCGACCGTGTCGGCGAGCGTCAT
>CAXTJW010000327.1:0-4817 GCA_964244305.1 uncultured Acetobacteraceae bacterium | reverse complement strand
TGCGCCTCGTGCAGCTCCTGGTCGATCTGCCACAGCGCATACTCGCCGTTGTCGAGCAAGGTCAGGCTGCCGGGTTCGAGCGCCGCCACCTGGCGCGCCAGCTCCGAGCCGATGGTGCCGCCCGCGCCCGTCACCAGCACCCGGCGCCCGCGCACGAGCCGCGCCATGCCGTCACGGTCGAGCGCCACCTGCGGGCGGTTCAGCAGATCCTCGATCGCGACCGGCGCCAGCTCCAGCGCGCCGCCGCCATCCGCCGCCGTCTGCAGCGCCGTCGGCCGCGGCACCCGGCGCACCGGCACGCCCTCCACATCCGCCTGGGCCAGCAACGCAGCGAGCGGCGCGCCGGCCAAGTCGGGCTGGGTGACGACCAAGGCGGACGGCAACCGGTCCTCGGTCCGCAGCCGGGTCAGGACGGCAGCGGTTTGACTGATCGACCCCAGGATGGTGTGGCCATGAATACGGCGGCCGATCTGCCCCTCCCGAACGGACAGCAATCCGGTGACGCGGAAGGCGGCCCGCCCCTCGCCATACTCGAGCGCGCGCAGGAACAGGTCGGCCCCCTCCCCGGCGCCAACCAGCAGCACGGATTGGGCGTCCTCCGTCCGTCGCCCGCCGCGCCGGGCAAGCCGCAACCGATACACCACGCGCGGCGTGCCGAGCGCCACGATCAGGGTCAGGGCGTGCACGACGGGAAAGGTCGGCGTCGGCAGCAGGAAACCGGAGACGCCCAGCAGCAACGCGAACAGCACGGCGCTGACGACGCTGCTGCCCACCAGGCTCACCAGGTCCTCGATCCCGGCGAATCGCCAATATTGCTGCGGCATCCGGAACGGCAGCCCGGCCACCAGCAGCGTGATCGCCCCCCCGGCCAAGAACCAAAGCGGATGCAGCAGCCCGCCGCCGGGGTCGGCGATGTAGCGCGCCAGCAGTGTCGCCACGGCGGCGAGCGCACCGTCCAACGCGACGTTCAGCAGGATGCGGTTGACCGGGCGTTGCGATGGCATCGTCCGGACCCTATAGCCCACCGCGCGCTGCTTAGCAGTCCCCCCTCTCCGGAACGCCCGATTGACCACTGACGCCTTCGCAACGCACCTGCTGTTCTGCGCCGGCCTCGCTCTGCTCTCGGCGGTCGTGGTGCTGATGATGACCCGAGTCGGCGTGCTCGACCGCCCGGACCCGCGCAAGGCGCACACACGGGCGGTGCCGAAGGGCGGCGGCGTCGGAGTCGTCGCGGCATTCCTGGTCGGCATCGCGCTGCTGTATCGCTACGCCGAGTTCTCCCGGCTCGCCGACCCCTATTTCCGCGGCGTGATCCTGGCCGCCAGCGCCATCGCGGTCGTCGCGTTCCTCGACGACATGCTGGATTGGCCGTTCACCATCAAGCTCGGCGCGCAATTGGCGGCGGCGTCGCTGGCGGTCGGCAGCGGGCTCGTCGTGGCCCGGCTCAACCTGCCGTGGTGGGGAGCGGTCGAGCTCGGCTGGGCGGCGGCGCCGTTGACCCTGGCCTGGATCCTGTTCGCGACCAACGCCATGAACTTCATCGACGGGCTGAACGGGCTGGCGTCCGGCGTGTCGGCCATCGCGTGCGTCGTATTGGCGGCGATCGCGGCCACGTATGCCGGGTGGTTCGTCTATTTTGCGTCGCTGCTGCTAGCGGCGGGGTTGCTCGGCTTCCTGCCGTTCAACTTTCCCCGTGCGCGTATCTTCATGGGCGACGTCGGCAGCCAGTTCTGCGGCTTCATCCTCGCGGTCCTGGCGGTGGCGGCGGGGCGGTTCCAGGGCGTGGACCTGTCGATCCTGCTCGTGCCGATGCTGCTGTTCGGCGTGCTGTTCGACGTCGCCTTCACTTTGGCGCGCCGGGCGCTGGCCGGCGACCGGGTGACGGAGGCGCACCGGAGCCATCTATATCAAATCGCGCACCGGTCCGGCATGGACGCCGCCGCGATCACCCTGACGCATTGGGGGTTCGTGCTGTGGGGCGGGCTGTGCTGCGTGCTGTTCATCGCAGTTCAGGGCTGGGCGAAGCCGCTGCCGGTGCTGCTTGTGCTGCCGCCGCAGCTCGCTTGGATGGCATACGTGGCTGCTCGCGCCCGCCGGGCATTGTTGGGCCGTTGGTAGGTGCGCGCTTCCATCGTGGACGAGATGGCTTAAGTTAACGGGCCACCAGGGACATACGATTATGCTTCGACGTTTCGGGATCGCTGCCTTGGCCGTTGCCTGGGCCACGTGGCCCGCCGCCGCACAGGCGCCCAACCCGTCCTTCAACGTCGTCAACCGGGCGCCTAGCGTCATCAGCCAGGTCTATGCCACCCCGGCCGGCATGACGACGTGGGGACGCGACCGCATCGCCGGCCACCCGATCCCGCCCGGGCAGACTGGGCCGATCCGGCTGCCGGCCGACGGCAACTGCGTGTATGACGTTCGCATCATCTATGCCGACGGGCAGTCGGACGAGCGCCGCAACCTCAATACTTGCAACGTCGACAACATCATCTTTCCGGGGTCTAGCGGCCGCGGCACGATGCCGGGCCGGGCGGCGGTGGATGATCCGTCCTTCCGCCTCGTCAACCGCGGACGCAACGCGATCAACGAGCTCTATGCGAGTGCGGAGGGCGAGGACGATTGGGGCGACGACCGGCTTGGGGACGCCACGGTTGCCCCGGGTGCCGCGCGCGTCGTGCACCTACCGAACGGTCCGTGCCTGTATGACGTGCGTATCGTCTATGCCAATGGCGAGGCTACCGAGAAGCGGCACCTCAACCTTTGCGGCATCAACGATATGCGGGTGCCGTGAGTTACGGAGCATGAAACTGTCGTCGCCGGAGCCATCGAGGCCCGTTGCGGCGCTACAGTCTTGTTACTGATACGACTTATGTAAAAAAGAGACTACCGCCGCGTCGATGAGAGGCGGCATGAAAGGCGACTCGTTAGGCCGCACTCTCATTTCACCCGAACTCGACTGGACGTTATTGCAGCTAGGCGCTCTGGCTCTTGCGCGAGCCCTCGGTATTCGCCCCGGCGGCTACAGCCGGCTTCTTCGCAGTCGTCGTCGCCTCGGCCATGATGCCCCGCAGGTCGCGCAGGAACGCCTGGCCCTTGAGGGTGCGCTGAACCAGCACGCTGCGGCGGTCCATCGGGTCCACCTTGCGGCGCGCAAGATCGAGCTCGCCAAGCCGGTCCAGCGCCCGGGTGATCGCCGGCTTGGAAACGTTCAAGTCGGCCGCCAGGCCGCGAACCGTGTGCGCGCCATCCTGCAAATAACACGTCAAGAAAACCCCAAGCTGTCGCGCGGACAAATCCGGGCCGTCACGGCGGACAAGGGCCACAATGGTGTCACGCAGAATACCGACTGATTGGTCGGTGGATTGATTGGCTGCCACGACGTAGTCCTTTCTGTGAGCAGGGCGGTTGTTCACCCAAGCAACGGTTGGTAGGGGAAGCAAGTCTCGACAATCAGTTTTCCGAGTCGTTTTCAATTGGTGACACTACGGATCGTTAACAGTGTCATGCAAGCTCTGCAGCGCTATGAATGATCACAGGGTAGTCATCACCCTCTCTTAACCTGGTTTATGAATATGATTTAATGTTCGAAGTGCTAAAAATAGTGCGCGCAGGCCCAAAGCCTCGCCGCCCTCGGGACGCCCCGCCCGCAACTGATCGTTCCAAGCATAAGTATCGAGATGCGCCCAAGCCGTTCCAGGAACGACGAAACGTTGCAGGAAAAGCGCAGCCGTGATCGCGCCCGCCATCGGCTTGCTGGAAACGTTATTCACGTCCGCCACCGGACTGGCCAACCAAGCATCGTACCCCGGCCAGAGCGGCAGACGCCACAATGGGTCGGCGCAGGCCTGGCCAGCCGCCAAAAGTGTCGCCGCCAACTCGTCGCCAGCCGCGGTGTGCGGGGCAAATAGCGCCGGAAGGTCGGGGCCCAGCGCCACCCGGGCCGCGCCGGTCAACGTCGCGGCATCCAGCAGAACCGCCGGGCGCTCGTCCGAAGCCTCGGCGAGCAGGTCGCACAGCACCAGGCGGCCCTCCGCGTCGGTGTTGCCGACCTCGACGCTCAGGCCGCGCCGGGTGCGCAGAACGTCGAGCGGGCGCATGGCCTTGCCGGAAACCATGTTCTCGACGCAGCCGATCCGCACGATAAGCCGCACCGGCAGGTCCGCATCCATGACCATCTGCGCCAGGCCGAGCATCAGCGCCGCCCCGCCCATGTCTTTCTTCATCCGCAACATGCCCGCCGAGGGCTTCAGGTCGTAGCCGCCGCTATCGAAGCAGACGCCCTTGCCGCAGAGCGACACGAGCGGGGCGTCGTCTGGGGCGTCGCTGCCCCGCCAGGCGAAGCTCGCGACGCAGGGCGGCCGGTCCGCACCGGCGCCCACCGCGGCGATCGTCGGATAGTCCGCCGCGAGCTGCTCGCCCGTCACAATCGTTCCGGCTGCGCCGTATCGCGCGCCTAACGCCAAGGTCGCCTCGGCGAGTTCGACCGGGCCGAGGTGGTTGGCAGGCGTGTTGATGAGGTCCCGGACCATCCAGGTCGCGCGCGCGGCCGAGCGGGCGGCCGACCACGCCGCCTCGGCGCCGTCCGGCATCAGCAGCTTCGCCATCGCCCGGCGCGGCGTCGCATGCGCGGTGAACTGGTAGGCGCCCAGGCAGAACCCGAGCGCCGCATCCTCGATGCTGAAGTCGCCCGGCTCGAGCCGGATGACGGCGCGTTCGGGCAGCGCTGCCGCCAAGCCGCCATGCGCGAACGGGGTGCGGTCGTCGCCCAGGCCCAGCAACGCCCCAGCCAAGCCACCCTCGCCCGGCAGCAGCAC
>CAXTJW010000326.1:0-4820 GCA_964244305.1 uncultured Acetobacteraceae bacterium | reverse complement strand
CCAGCTCCTCGATCGTGTTGAAGCCCTCGGTCACCAGCAGCCCGGCGATCACGTCATCGACGTCCAGCGCCTCGACGAACAGCCCGGTGCGGCGGCGATACTCCTCCTGGCGGCGCTCGCTTTCTTCCGCTTCGGTCAGGATGTCGATGTCCCAGCGCGTCAGCTGGCTCGCGAGCCGCACGTTCTGGCCGCGGCGACCGATGGCGAGGCTGAGCTGCTCGTCCGGCACCACCACCTCGACGCGGCCGGCCTCCTCGTCCATCACGACCTTAGTCACCTCGGCCGGGGCCAACGCGTTCACGACGAAGGTCGCGTGCTGCGATGACCACGGGATGATGTCGATCTTCTCGCCCTGCAGTTCCTGCACGACGGCCTGCACCCGGCTGCCGCGCATGCCGACGCAGGCGCCCACGGGGTCGATGCTCTGATCGCGGCTGATGACCGCCATCTTGGCGCGGCTGCCGGGGTCGCGCGCCACCGCCTTGATCTCGATGATCCCGTCGTAGATTTCCGGGACCTCCTGCGCGAACAGCTTGGCGAGGAACGCCGGATGGGTGCGGGACAGGAAGATTTGCGGCCCGCGCGGCTCCTCGCGCACGTCGTAAATGTAGGCCCGCACACGGTCGCCATTCCGAAAACTCTCGCGCGGGATCAGCTCGTCGCGGCGCAGCAGAGCCTCGGCGCGGCCGAGTTCCACCATCATGTTGCCGTACTCGGTGCGCTTCACCACGCCGTTGATGATCTCGCCGACGCGGTCCTTGAACTCGTCGTACTGCTTCTTGCGCTCGTACTCGCGCACCCTCTGCACGATCACCTGCTTGGCGGTCTGCGCGGCGATGCGGCCGAAGTCGATGGGCGGCAGCGGGTCGATCAGATGCTGGCCGAGCTGGATGTCGGGCTGGAACTTGCGGGCGATATGGAGCGGGATCTGCGTCTCCTCGTTCTCCACGACCTCGACCGCCTCGGTCCAGCGCGACAGCCGCACGTCGCCGGTCTTCTTGTCGATGGTGGCGCGGATGTCCTTCTCGTGGCCGTACTTGGCGCGGCCGGCCTTCTGGATGGCCTGCTCCATCGCCTCGAGCACCTCGTCGCGCTCGATCATCTTCTCCCGCGCGACCGCGTCGGCGACCAGCAGAAGTTCGGGGCGGGAGACAGAGGTGTCCATGGTGTTCTCCTAGTTCGCCAGTTTCGGGTCGGCTACATCGGGCTGGGCCGGGGTGGTGGCCGCGATTAGCGCGTCCGTCAGCAGCAGCTTAGCGCGCCGCACGTCGTTGAGCGGTAACGATACGTCGCTCCCGTCCTCGAGCCGCAGCCGAGCCTGGGCCTCATCCGCACCCAGGATGATGCCGGTGAAGCGGCGGCGGCCCTCGTGCGGCATCAGCATCTCGACCCGGGCCTGATGGCCGGCGAACCGCACCCAGTCCTTAACGCGGGTCAAAGGCCGGTCGATCCCGGCGGAGCTGACTTCCAGCGTCCAGGCGCCGGGCAGCGGGTCCTCGACATCCAGCACGGCGCTGACGACGTGGGTGATGCGTTCGCAGTCGCCCACGCTGATTTGCGACCCGTCGGCACGGTCGGCCATCACTTGGACCGTCGGCCGTTCGCGGCCCAGCACGGCCACCCGTACCAGATCATAGCCGAGATGGGTAAGTTGCGCCGTGATCATGCCAGCGATCTTGGCTTCTAGCCCTGAGTGGTTCGGCTCATCGCCGGCGGTGGGACGCGTCATCGAAGGGTCCAAACACAAAAAAGGCGGCCCGCTAAGGCCACCCCCGAAGTCGACGGAAGTTTTTATTGTTATCTGTAAATAGTCCAGGCGAACGCCTCATGCAAGAGGCTTGAGGCTGGCGGCTGTCATCGTCACATGCCGATAACGCTTCAGGTTATGAGAAGGAATCCGAATGACCCCCGAGGAACTACGCGCCGCACCGGAAGCCCCCGACAAGGGCGCCGCCATCCAGGCGTTGTGGTGGGCGGCGCGCGACGACTGGACCCAAGCGCACGAGGCCGCCCAGTCCGACCACGGCGCTCCGGCGGCTTGGGTCCATGCCTATCTGCACCGGGTCGAGGGGGATCCGGAGAACGCCGCATACTGGTATGCCCAGGCCGGCAAGCCGGTCGCAACGGCCCCGCTCGCCGACGAATGGCGTGCGATCGCGGCAGTACTGCTCAGCTCGTAAGCGTTTGGCGGACCGCGCGCTGCCATCCGGCGTAGCGGCGGCTCCGGCTGGCCTCGTCCATCCCCGGCGTGAACCGCCGCTCCAGCCGCCAGTCATCGGCGAACTGCCCCAGCGGCGGACATAGCCCAGCCGCCAGCCCCGCCAGATAGGCCGCACCCAGCGCCGTCGTCTCCGTCACCTCCGGACGGTCGACCGGGGCACCCAGCATATCGGCCAGGAACTGCATGGTCCAATCCGACTGCGCCATGCCGCCGTCCACCCGCAGCACCGTCTGGCCGCCGCCCTGCCAATCCGCCTGCATCGCCTCAATGAGGTCGCGGGTCTGATAGGCTACGCTCTCCAGTGCGGCGCGGGCAAACTCGGCCGGCCCGGTGCCGCGGGTCAGCCCGAACAGCGCGCCGCGCGCGTCCGGCTGCCAGTGCGGCGCGCCAAGCCCGGTGAAGGCCGGAACCAGGTAGACGTCCTGCTGCGGATCCGCCTGCGCCGCCATCGCGCCGGAACCGGATGCGTCGGGTAGAATGCCCAGCCCATCCCGCAGCCACTGCACCGCCGCCCCGGCCACAAAGATCGAACCCTCGAGCGCGTAGGTCCGCTGGCCCTTGAGTTGATAGGCCAGCGTCGTCAGCAGCCGGTGCGAGGACGCGACCGGGCTCGGCCCAGTGTTCAGCAGCACGAAGCAGCCGGTCCCGAACGTCGCCTTGATCATGCCGGGCCGGAAGCACGCCTGCCCGATGGTGGCGGCCTGCTGATCGCCGGCGATGCCGAGGATCGGCACCGGAGGGCTCCCCGGGCCGCCCAGCACGTCGGTTGCGCCGAACGGCCCCGCGCAGTCCCGCACCGTCGGCACCATGGAGGCCGGCACCCGGAACAGCGCCAGCAGCTCCGGATCCCAAATGCCGCGATGGATGTCCCACAGCAGGGTACGGCTCGCGTTGGTCGCGTCGGTCGCGTGGACGCGGCCCCCGGTCAGGCGCCAGAGCAGGAAGCTGTCGACGGTGCCGAACGCCAGCTCGCCGCGGTCGGCCCGCGCCCGCGCTCCGGGGACCTGATCCAGCAGCCAGGCGATCTTGGTCGCACAGAAATAGGGGTCGATCAGCAGCCCGGTGCGCTCGGTCACCAGCTTCTCGTGCGCACGCAGTGCGGCGCAGGCTTCCGCGGTGCGGCGATCCTGCCAGACGATGGCCCGGTGGATCGGACGGCCGGTGGCGCGGTCCCAAATCAGCGTCGTCTCGCGCTGGTTGGTGATGCCGATTCCCGCGACGTCCGGCGGCTTGGCGCCCGTCAGCGCCATGACCTCGCGCAGCACGGCGATCGCGTCGGCGGCGATGTCCTCGGGATCGTGCTCCACCCAGCCCGGCGTCGGGAAATGCTGCGGCAGCGCGCGCCGGGCGGTGGCGACGGGATGCAGATGCGGGCCATGGAAGGCGATGGCGCGGGTGCTCGTGGTGCCCTGATCGAGCGCGATGACCAGCTCCGGCCTGGACATGGCGCGCTAGCGGTCCGCCAGCTTGCCAAGCAGGCGAGCATGGGAGCGCAAGCCTTTGTGGAAACAGCACCAATCGAATTTCTCGTTGGGGCTGTGCACCTGGTCGTCGTCGAGGCCGAAGCCGATCAGCAGGCTATCGATGCCCAGGAGGCGGCGCATGCTCTCCACCACGGGAATACTGCCGCCGCAGCCGATCAGCACGGCGGGACGGCCGTATTCTTCGGCCAGCACGTCCTGTGCCGCCTGGACGAAGCGGCTGTCGGAGGCGATTTCGATGCCGGGCGCGGCCCCGAACACCTCGACCGACGCCCGCGCGTCGGACGGCAGCCGCGCGTCGACGAAGGCGCGGAACGACGCGACGATGGCGGCCGGATCCTGCCCCGGCACGAGGCGAAACGAGATCTTGGCGCCCGCTTCGGCCGCGATGACGGTTTTGCTGCCGGGCCCCTGGTAGCCGCCCCACACGCCGTTCACGTCGGCGGTCGGGCGGGCCCAAAGCCGGTCAAGCCCACTGCGGCCCTGCTCGCCCACCGGAACCGATAGGCCGATGCCGCCCAGGAAAGCGGCCTCGTTGAAGCCGAGGCCGGCCCATTCGGCGGCAATCGCCTCCGGCAATTCCGCCACGCCGTCGTAGAACCCCGGCAACTGCACCCGGCCCGTCCGATCCACCAGATCGCCGAGGATGCGGGTCAGCAGGTTGATCGGGTTCAGCGCCGACCCGCCGAACTGCCCGGAGTGCAGGTCACGCTGGGCCGCGTGCACGACCAGCTCGACATAGGCGATGCCGCGCAGGCGCGTCGTGATGGCGGGCGTGTCGATGTCCCACATGTTGGTGTCGCTGATGACCGCAACGTCCGCCCGCAGCGCGTCGCGATGGGCCGTGAGGAACGGCTCGAGGCTCGGGCTGCTCGTCTCCTCCTCGCCTTCGATCAGCACGGTCACACGGACGGGGAGGGCGCCATGCACGGCGTGCCAGGCGCGCAGGGCCTCCAGCCACATCATGACCTGCCCCTTGTCGTCAACCGCGCCGCGGGCGACGATTTTCGGCCCGTGCTTGCCCACGGCCATGGCCGGGTCGAAGGGCGGGCTGGTCCAAAGTTCCAGCGGCTCGGCGGGCTGCACGTCGTAGTGGCCATAGAACAGCAGATGCGGCG
>CAXTJW010000325.1:0-4831 GCA_964244305.1 uncultured Acetobacteraceae bacterium | reverse complement strand
TCCGGATCACTGCAACAGTTCAAGTCGGATATGCCGTCGGAGGTCAGTTGGCACGGATTACAGCGATCCGCTCGCCCGCTATCGGCCAAACTCCAGGCGACCGTTTGCTGATGCCAAACCCTACACGACAAATCCAGCTGCCGGGTGGCGACAAGGCACCTGGCCCAAACTCCTGACCAAAACACCGGGGACCGTCCGCCATGAGGATGCAGAAGATGGAAAACACC
The DNA here is from genome assembly GCA_964244305.1 of uncultured Acetobacteraceae bacterium. Classification (GTDB taxonomy): domain Bacteria; phylum Pseudomonadota; class Alphaproteobacteria; order Acetobacterales; family Acetobacteraceae; genus CAHJXG01. The sequence continues at coordinate 4,604 of CAXTJW010000325.1, read as the reverse complement.
GCCAAGCTGCTCGCCATCACGATTGGGCACGAAGGCCGGCTCAACGATGCGGCACTTGACCACGTCGCGGTCACTGTGTGTCAGCTGGCGAATACATTTCCTTATGCAACGCAGCTCCTGTTCCTCTTTCGCGGATACGAAACGGAGACGCGCCGGCCCGAGGAGGTGCCGGAGATCGCGCGCTACGTCCGCAAGCTGGCGCTGCGCATCGCAGGCGACGTGCCAACCGAGAAAATGGCCGCGTCGACCAGCCTCCTTTTGTTTCGTTGCGCTTGCGCCGCCACTCGAGAACATGGCGCCCCGGCGATGATCGTGAACGATGCAGGCGACGCACCTTGGCGGGTTTGCGAGATGGGATAGTCCGCAACCGCGTCCATGCTCTGCCTGCAAGACGCTTCCGTGCACTTTTACGCACTCGGACCAGATGACCCATCATGGACGAACGCCGCCCACGCCATCCCGGCTTCCGCCTGCAACGCCACGGTCTATCACCCGGCAGGATGTCCTCAAGCGGCAAGCTGAGCCGCATCGCCTTTCGAAAGCAGCAGATAGGTCGAGGCCGCGCCAGGGACGTCGACGTTTCCAGCCAGAGTCACGATGCCTCTCAATGAACGCAATGGATCCAAAGGGTCACGGGCCGGTGGAGCGCAAGGAACAGTGCCAGCCCTGCTGCGCACGGGCGCGCGTGGGACAGAGTGCGTTTGGCGTCGGCCGTTCCAGCTCCACGACCCGGGCCAATGCCTCCTCAACCGTGCCGAGCTCTTGTTCGGCGCCGGATGGCTTGGTGATCACGACGGTCCCGGTCAGGGTGGCGTGGAGGAACCAGAGCGGGCTCATCCAGCTGTCATGTGTGTATAGCTCAGCCAGCTCGGGGTAGTACTGGTGGTCGGTTGTGACGCGGATGGCGAAGCAATGGGACTGGCTGACGCCCCACACCGCAAACGTCCGAAGCTGAGCCAGAGAGAAAGACGTGGCGCCGGGGTGTCCGATGATGGCCATGATAGAGCCTCTCGCGACGTGGCAACCCATACATTACGAAAATACAACAAAATTCAAGGGAATACTTCCGGTTCATAGGACCCTTCGATGTAGGCCCAGTCACCTCATAGGTGCCAAAATGGCCAACCTTGTCTTGTTGCACAAAGCATCGTTAGTACGGCACCCAAGGCACCCCAGGGAAAACAACGGGGTGTCCGTCGCACAAAGCTGTTGCCAAACGATAAGCAAAAGCAACAGAGAAACGCAGCATCTCCCGTCCTGCTCGGCTATGCCCGTGTGTCCAAGGCCGAAGACCAGGATACCGCCCCACAGATCGAGGCGCTCGAAGCCGCTGGCCGCCAACGCGTCTACGAAGAGCGCGTTTCCGGCGGCCGTCGGGACCGCCCAGAGCTGCACCGCCTGCTCGACCGGCTCGCGCCCGGCGATGTCCTCACCGTCTGGAAACTCGACCGCCTGTCGCGCTCGCTCAAAGACCTGCTGCCCATTCTCGACAAGGTCGAAAGAGCGGGCGCCGGCTTCCGCTCGCTCACCGAAAACATCGACAGCACAACGGCATCCGGCCGCATGATGATGCAGATGCTGGGCGCCTTCGCAGAGTTCGAGCGCGCCATGGTCCGCGAACGAACCCAGGCGGGCCTCCGCTCAGCCCGCGCCCAGGGCCGCCACGGCGGACGGCAACCCAAACTCTCGCCCCAGCAGCAAGCCGAGGTCCTCGCCATGCTGAATGCGGGCCGCTCGGCGGCAGACGTGGCCAGGCTGTTCCGCGTTCATCGCGCAACCATCAGCCGTGTCGCCAACAGTGCAAGGCTATAAGCGCGACACCGCGTCCACCTTACGTTCCCCAAGTTGGCCGTTTTTCAGCCTATGAGGTGACTGGGCCTACCTGGGGGCCGCGGCGGCGACCAAGGGGCACCCGCCTTCGCTCATGGGCCGGAACGCCTGCTCGCCCGGCACCGTGTCGAGCAGCTTGTAGTAGTCGAACCGGCCCTTGGACTCCGTCGGCGTCTTGACCTGGAACAAGTACATGTTGCGGATCACCCGGCCATCCGCCCGCACGTAGCCGTTCTTGGTGAAGAAGTCATTGATCGGCAGCTCCTTCATCTTCGCGACCACCGCCGGGCCGTCGTCGGTCCCGGCCGCCTGGATCGCCTTTAGGTAGTGCAGCACGGCGCCGTAGGTCCCGGCCTGGGCCATGGTCGGCACCTTATTTACCCGGGCGACGAACCTCGCGGTCCAGACCCGGGTCTCGTCCGTCATGTCCCAGTAGAATGCCGAGGCCAGGATCAGGCCCTGAGCATTGGCGAGCCCAATGCTGTGCACGTCGGAGATGTAGGTCAGCAGGCCGACGATGCGCTGGCCCTTCTGCGGGATGCCGAACTCGTTCGCCTGCTTGACCGACGTGACGGTGTCGCCGCCCGCGTTCGCGAGCCCGATCACCTTGGCGCCCGAGGATTGGGCCTGCAGCAGGAACGACGAGAAGTCCGACGTGTCCTGCGGATGGCGCACCGCCCCGAGGATCTTGCCGCCGCGAGCCTTGACCAGCGCCGACATGTCGCGCTCCAGCGCGTATCCGAACGCGTAGTCCGCCGTCACGAAGAACCAGGTGTCGCCGCCCTGCTTTAGCAGCGCGGCCCCGACCGTGTTGGCGAGCGCATACGTGTCGTATGTCCAGTGCACGCTGACCGGCGAGCACGACTTGCCGGTCAGGTCGGACGCACCGGCCGCCGACAGCAGCAGGACCTTGTTCCGCTCGCGGCTCGCCTGCTGGACGGCGAACGCGACGGACGAGACAGGGACGTCCACGATGGCGTCCACCTGCTCGCGGTCATACCAGGCGCGGGCGATGCTGGCGCCGACGTCTGGTTTGTTCTGGTGATCGGCCGACACGACCACGATTGGCTTGCCCAGCACCGTCCCGCCGAAATCCTCGACGGCCATCTGTGCCGCAGCGACGGAGCCGGGGCCGCTCAGGTCCGCATACATCCCCGACATGTCGGCCAGGACGCCGACCTTGACCACCCCGTCGGACACCTGCGCCCCAAGCAGCTGCCCCCCAGGCCCCTGCGCGCGGGCGGCCCAGACCGGCATCGTGATCGTTGCCCACGCCATCGCCGCGCCGGCGAGCATCCGGGTCAGGCGGGTTTTCATGTCAGTGCTGCCTGTTCGTCGTCCTGCAGGCGCAGGCCCGCCTGCTTCATCAATGGCAGCACACGGCTGCCGAAATACTCGAGGTCGGGCAGGTAGTCGTAGAAGTTCACCTGCACGCCGTCGCAGCCCGCCTGCTTAAGCTTGACGAAGTGCTCGACGATCTGTTCCGGCGTGCCCACGAGGTGGACGTTGCCGCCGATCACCCACTGGTCCCTGCTGGTCTGCTTCCATGACGCCTGGTCGCCGCCCATGAACGTCGCATGAAAGTTGTCCGCCGCCACGGGATCCTGGTGGTCGAGGATGGCCTGGTATTGCGCGCGCGCCTCCGCCTCCGTGTCGCGGCAGATCACGTGGGGATTGATGATCGTGCGGACCTCGCGGCCACGCTCCCGTGCCGCGGCCTTGATGCGGGCGTTGTGCGGCGGCAGGGCGGCGCAGGCCTGCTCGGGGTCGGCGCCGGCCGGGCTCGTGATGAAGATCAGGTCGGAGTGCCGCGTCGCGTAGGCCAGGCCCGCGCCGGACGAGGCCGCGTTCACCAGGATGCAGCGCCCGTTCACCGGCTTCGGCGCGATGAAGGCCTTGTTGGTGTTCCAGAACCGGCCATTGAAGGTCAGCTCCTCGTCCTCGGACCAGAGCCGCTCCATGATGGTTGTGAACTCGTCGGCCATGACGTAGCGATGATCGTGCTCGATGGGGTCGAGGCCGAACATCTCGAACTCGCTCGGCTTGTAGCCGGTGACGACGTTGAGCCCCCAGCGGCCGCCGCTGATGTTGTCGATGGTCGCGCCGAACTTGGCAAGATGCAGCGGGTGCCAGCCGTATAGGATGTGCACGGTCGAAACGAGCAGGATGCGCTTGGTCAGCGCGGCGAGCCCGGCCGTGACGATCATCGGATCGCTCGACATCTCCCGGAACTTCATCGCGCCGCCGTAGCCGCCCTTACCCAGCCACTGCGCGAGGCCGAACACGAGGTCGAACCCCAGCGCCTCGGCACGCAACGTGCACCTGGCGTTGTAGTCGAACGTCCAGCTGGTGTCCCGTGGAGCCGTCGACGGGCTCCACGCGCCCGACTGGATGGGCAGGAACAAGCCCAGCATCAGCGGTTGCCGCAGAACGGTCTGCAACGGCGTCAAACCGTGCGAGTTGGCACAATGCTGGATCACAGTCGTCTCCCCGGGTGGACATGCCATGGGGTTCGGCCTGTCGCTGCGCGGAACCTTATATCAGGTCGTTCGCGTTTGTGGCCTTGAAGGATTACCACCCGTATCGGCCAGGTCAGGCGGAGCGCCAGTGCAACACCCGGCGCTCCAGGGCCTGTGCGCCGCGCTGCAAGGAGAAGCCGACCAGGCCGAGCAAAATAACGCCGACCAGCGTTTGCGACATCTGGAACCGGTCTCGCCCTTCGGCGACGAAGGTGCCGATGCCGGGCCCGGCCGTCATGAAGAACTCCGCCCCGA
>CAXTJW010000324.1:0-4832 GCA_964244305.1 uncultured Acetobacteraceae bacterium | reverse complement strand
GGCCCTGAACCAACACCTTTGCCACCAGGGGCCATTTCGGGTCAGGCAGGGGCTGTGATGCGGTTGCATGTGCCGGGGGCGAGGCGGCCGTAAAGGTCCACGGGCGTCCGAGACAGCAGCACCTGCGTTCCGCAGACGCTCGGTTGCGGCACGAGACCCTGGACCGTTCGCGTTCAAGGGCTTACACGTTCCGCAAGGGTGTGCCGCAAAGAAGGGGCGTCTGGTGCCGTCTGTGTGGGGCTATGCGCGGGTCAGCCGCGAGGACCAGAACCTTGCGCTCCAGCTCGACGCATTGGAGGCGGCGGGCGTCATCCAAGCGAATGTGGTGGAGGAGAAGGAGTCCGGCGCCCGGCAGCGACCAGGCTTCAACGCCCTGCTCAAGCGCCTTCAGCCCGGGGACAGCCTGGTCGCCTGGAAAGTGGACCGGCTCGGGCGCGACGCCTTGGCCGCCCTCACAATCGCCCGCGACCTGGACGCACGAGGCGTGCGCATCGTCATCACCACCCTCGGCGTGGACAGCTCGACGCCCGCCGGGCGCATGGTGTTCGGCGTGCTGGCCCAGCTCGCCGAGTTCGAGCGCGCCACCCTGATCGAGCGCACCAACGCCGGGCTGGCTGCGGCGCGCAAGCGCGGCACCCACCTGGGCCGGCGGTTCCGCCTCACGCCCCACCAGCAGAAGGAGGCCCGGCGGATACGGGCAGACGAGGGCAGGACATACGCCCAGCTCGCGGCACTGTTCCGCGTGTCGCGGTCGGTGGTGTGGCGTGCGGTCAACGGCGCCGCCCGCGGCGGGGCGTAGCCGCATGGCCCTCAAAGAGCGGCCCGGCGCACCTTGGCCTGCTTGCGCCGCTGCTGACCTGAGGGCGGCGACACCGGCATGAGCGCCACGGTGCTGGACGGCGCCTGGGACCTGTCTCCGGCGGACCGACTCATCGTCGAAGCCAAGCGCTGGGGCAGCCGCCTGCGGTTCGCCGTCATGCTGCTGTTTTATCGCGCCCGCGGTCGCTTCCCGCGCGGCGCGGCCGAGGTGGACAAGGATGCTGTCGCGGACCTGGCGCACAGGCTCGGCATGCCGGCGCCCGGCAGCCGGGCGGCGCTGCTGCCCACCTCCGACGACCGCACGCTCAAGCGGCAGCGGGCCGAGATACGCGCCCTGCTCGGTTTCCGCGAGGCGACGATCGCCGACGCCGAGGATCTCGGCATCTGGCTGCGCGACGCCGCGGCCCCCCGCACCCGCGACATCGATGAGCTTGCCACCGAGGCCGAAGCGAGGTGCCGCGCGCTCCGGGTCGAGCCGCCCAGCCCCGACCGTGTTGCCCGCATCGTGCGCGCGGCGGTGCGCGCCCATGACGAGCGGCGCTATGCCGCGGTCCACGCCCGGCTGTCGGCGGAGACGCGCGCTCGGCTCGACGTCCTGCTGCAGGCCGGCAGCCCAGAAGCGGCCGACGCCGCCGGAAGCGAGACCGATCCAGAGACACAGGCCGCGCCGCTGATCCACCTTCGCGGCGGCCCCGGCCGGGCAAGCGTTGCCAGCCTGCGCGACGAGCTGGCCCGGCTTGACCTGGTGCGCCGGCTGGAACTGCCCGACGGCTTGTTCGCCGATTGGAGCCCGGCCGAGCTGGAAGCCTGCCGCCAGCGCGTGGCCGTCGAGGCGCCCTACGAGCTGCGCCGGCATCCTGAAACGACCCGCCACGCCTGGCTCGCGGCGTATGCCCACCTGCGCGGACGCGCGGTCACCGACACGCTCGTCGATCTGCTGATCGAGGTGGTCCACCACATCGGTGCCCGCGCCGAGAGCAGGGTGGAGAAGGAGTTGCTGGAGGACCTCAAGCGCGTCACCGGCAAGCAGGCCATCCTCTACCGGATCGCCGACGCGGTCGTCGAACGTCCGGATGGCACCGTGCGCGAGGTGCTCTACCCCGCTGTGGGCGAGCAAACGTTCAAGGACCTGGTGCGCGAGGCCAAGGCAACCGGCCCGACGTATCGGACCACCCTGCGGGCCACCATCCGCAGCTCCTACCGCGGTCACTACCGCCGCGCCGTGCTGGATTTGCTGGCGGCGCTCGACTTCCGCTCCAACAACGACGCGCACCGGCCGGTGATCCAGGCGCTGGACCTGGTTCACCGCTATGCCAAGACCAAACTTCAAGCCTATCCCGTGGACGAGGATGTTCCGGTAGAGGGCGTGGTGCGGCCACTCTGGCGCGACGCCGTGGTGGACCGCGACCTGCGCGGGCGGGAGCGGGTGAACCGCATCACTTACGAAATCTGCGCCCTGGAGGCGCTCCGCGACCAGCTCCGCTGCAAGGAGGTATGGGTGGCGGGAGCGGACCGCTACAGGAACCCCGATGACGACGTGCCCGCCGACTTCGCGGCCCGGCGTGACGAACACTACGCCGCCCTGGACCTGCCCCGCGACGCCAGCGCATTCATCGCCCGCCTGCAGGACGAGATGCGCACCGCCCTGTCCTGCTTCGACGCTGGCCTGCCGCACAACGCGGACGTCCGCATCACCGCCAAGGGCGGCGGCTGGATCCGCCTTTCGCCGCTGCAGTCCAAGCCGCCGCCGGCCAACATCGAGGCGCTCAAGGCCGCGGTCGCCGCTGAGTGGCCGATGACGGGCCTGTTGGACATGGCCAAGGAAGCCGACCTGCGGCTCGGCTTTACCGACCGGCTCCGCAGTCCCACGGCCTACGAGGCGCTGGAGCGCTCGGTGCTGCGCCCGCGCCTGCTGCTGTGCCTCAACGGCATGGGCACCAACGCGGGCCTGAAGCGCATGGCCTCCGTCCAGCACGGCGTGAGCTACCGGGACCTGCTCTACGTCCGGCGCCGCTACATCACGGCCGAGCAGCTGCGCGAAGCCATCGCGGAGGTGACGAACGCCACCCTGCGCGTCCGCGATCCCTTGATCTGGGGCGAGGGCACCAACGCCTGCGCCTCGGACAGCAAGCACTTCGGCGCCTGGGACCAGAACCTGACCACGCAGTGGCACGTCCGCTACGGCGGGCGCGGGGTGATGATCTACTGGCACGTCGAACGCAAGTCGCTGGGCATCCACTCGCAGCTGAAGTCGCCCTCCTCGTCGGAGGTGGCCAGCATGATCCAGGGCGTGCTGCGCCATTGCACAGAGCTGGAAGTGGACCGGCAATACGTGGACAGCCACGGGCAGAGCATAGTTGCCTTTGCGTTCACGAAGCTCCTGGGCTTCCAGCTCCTGCCGCGGCTCAAGCGCATCGGCAAGCAGCGCCTGTACCGGCCCGATGCCGGCCAGCCCGACGCCTATCCCAACCTGCAACCCGTCCTCACCCGCCCGATCGATTGGGAGCTGATCCGCCAGCAGTATGACGAGATGGTCAAGTACGCCACCGCCCTCCGGCTTAGCACGGCGGAGGCGGAGGCCATCCTGCGCCGCTTCACCCGCGAGAACACCCAGCACCCAACCTACAAAGCATTGATGGAGCTTGGGAAAGCGGTCAGAACGGTGTTCCTCGCCCGCTACCTGCACGACCGTGCGCTCAGGGCCGAGATCAACGACGGGCTGAACGTCATCGAGCAGTGGAACTCGGCCAACGACTTCATCTTCTTTGCCCGCCGCGGCGAGGTGTCGAGCAACCGGCGCGAGGACCAGGAGGCGAGCATGCTCAGCCTCCACCTGCTCCAGAACTGCATGGTCTACGTCAACACGCTCATGATCCAGAAGGTGCTCGCCCGGCCGGAATGGAAAGGACGGCTGACGGCGCGCGACCTGCACGCGCTCACGCCGCTGTTCTGGACGCACGTGAACCCCTACGGGCGCTTCGACCTCGACATGCGCACCCGCATCACAGCCCTCGCCTGACCCGAAATGGCCCCTGGTGGCAAAAGTGTTGGTTCAAGGCCGAGACGCGGCGGTGTGGTGCGCCGGGTCGGTCGAGGGCGGGACGCAGCGGAGGTGCCCGGGCTGTCCCCGGCCGCGTGGGCGGCGGTGCGGGTAGTGGAGCAGGCAGGGAATGCGGCTGAGCGGGAAGCCAGGGTACAGCCCGGTGTGGGACAGGCTGACGGTGCGGGTGGGCGCCCTGGTGGCGGAGGCATGGGCCTTTGCCAAGGCTGCCCGGCAGCGACTGGGCGAGGATGGGGTGCGCGAGCTGGTGCGGGATGCCCGGGGCACCCAGGACGGGCCGGGGCAGCGGACACATGCAAGCGTGCAGGACCGGGCGCGCGAGGCCGAGCGGGAGCGCCTGGGGCTGCGGCAAGGGCCGCAGATGGGGAGGTGACGGCCTTGACAAGCGAAGACCCTACTGTTTCTTTGTTACAACAATTCCTATGGAAGTTGTGAGAAAGCCTTCCAGCTTTAGTTTTAGGTGAGGAAGACTAAATGGAGGCAGATCGATATGCTCATCGACTGGCGTAGCACCGGGCCACAGATTAAGAGGCTCGACGTGATGACCGTCGCCGACAAGCTCGTGAATTACCTGTTCTATGTCGCGTTTGCGGAAGAGGCACAGCTCAGGAAGCTCCACTGTCTCATGATCGGACTGCAAGTTGAATTCCGTAGTATGCACTGCTGTACCTCCTGGCCGAAGAGTATCTAAGCTGTTTCGGATGTAGTCGAGTCCGCGCCGTATAGAGCCAAGGTGCTCCAAACAGCACGACGACCAACAGAAGTCATAGCCTCGCAGGTCTTTCGGGATGGAGTTCATATCGGCTGGGCGATATTGAACCCGTTCATAAAAATCATTTCTTGCAACCAAATCTGGCTTCCATAGATCCTCCAGTCCCTGTGTCCATTGTGCAGCCTGTGCCCAATGATCGCTGGAGTCTAGATCTGCCGGCGCATCTGTGGCCGTAACACG
>CAXTJW010000323.1:2136-4851 GCA_964244305.1 uncultured Acetobacteraceae bacterium | reverse complement strand
GCACGCTGGCCAAGGGTTTCGGCGTGGTCGGCGGGTATATCGCCGGGTCCGCCACGATGGTGGATTTCGTGCGCAGCTTTGCCTCGGGCTTTATCTTCACCACGGCGCTGCCGCCGGCGGTGTGCGCGGGGGCATTGGCCAGCATCCGGCATTTGAAGGTGAGCTCCGCCGAACGGGAGGGGCAGCAGCGCCGCGTGGCCGAGCTGCGGGCGGCACTCGACGCGGCCGGGGTGCCGCACCAGGCCAACCCGAGCCATATCGTGCCGGTGATGGTCGGCGACGCCGCATTGTGCAAGCACATCAGCGACCGGCTGCTGGACCAATACGGCGTCTATATCCAGCCGATCAACTATCCCACGGTCCCGCGCGGCACCGAGCGGCTGAGGATCACGCCGTCGCCGCTGCACTCCGAGGCCGACATCGCGCATCTCGTCCAGTCGTTGTCGGAGATTTGGTCGGAACTTCAACTGAAGCGTGTCGCATAGCGGTCCGATTCTGATGCCCGGTTCCCAGCAGTTACTTGAGTCGATCCACCAAACAAAGGCTTGTGGTGCAAAGTGAACGGATGCTTCCGTCTGATTTGCATCACTGGCGAAACCGCGTGCTGGTTCCTGCGTCTGGCCTTGTCGGGCGCCGAGTACGTCCATGTTGATGAATAACCCGCGCCCGGCACGTCGGGCCGGTCAATTGGAGGAGAGAGACCTATGCAGAACCGTAATGGGACGTCCCGCCGCGACATGCTGCGCACGGGAGCGCTGATCGTTGCCGGCGCCGCCGGTGTCGCGATCGCATCGACCGCCCGCGCCGAGGACGAGAAAATCGCGCAGGAGCTGGTGCAATACCAGAACCAGCCCAAGGACGGGCAGAAGTGCAACATGTGCGCACAGTGGGTCGAGCCGAACGCCTGCAAGGTCGTCGCCGGCAACATCAACCCGAACGGATATTGCGTAGCCTACGCGCCAAAAGAGGGCTAATCCCGCAGGGCGGCGCGCTGGGGAACATGGCGCGCCGTCGCTGAAAGGGTGGTAGGGACGTCGTTGGGCGCAGTTTCGCGGAGATCTGGTCGGGCGCCGGTCGTGGCGTCGATCATGGCGCACATGGCTTTGCTGGGCTGGCTGATGCTGCAGCCGCCACATCCGCACCTGTCCGCGATCACGTTTGAACAGCCGGTCGAGATGATTTTCGAAACGTTGGCGGAGTCTGCGCCGGATGGGCCGCCGCCAGCTGCCGCACCCAATTTACCGTCCGAGCCTGCCGCTCCAGTTCCCCCGGATCCGGTCCCTCAAGCCTTGGCGATGCCATCTCCCGCGCAGGCGCCGTCCGAACCAACGCCTGAGCCGATCGAGCCACCAGCGCCTGCTCCGGAGCCTATCCAGCCGACGCCAGCACCGTCTGCAATGACTCCGCATTCGGCTCCACTGCCGCGACCCAAGCCTGCTTTGGCCCGCCCGTCCCGTCCGGCGATGCCGGCGGTTCCCGCGCCGGGAGTTTCACAAGCCGGCCCGGCAACCCAAGCGGCTCCCTCCCCTGTTGCGCGCGCACCTGCTGCGCCCCTGGTCGCCGTGGCAGTCACGACAGATCCCGGATGGCGGACTGCGCTGGGGAACTGGCTCGCTGCCCATAAGCGCTATCCCGAGCGCGCCCGGCAGCGTGGCGACGAGGGCACCGTCGGCATACGCTTCACCGTGGATGCGGGCGGGCGGGTGCTGGATGTGGCGGTGGTGCGCAGCTCGGGCTCGATCCTGCTGGACGACGCCGCGCGCGACATGCTGGCCGGCCAGCGCGTGCCGCCGTTTCCGGCGAGCATGACACTGGCGCAAACGACCCTGCCGGTGGACATACGCTTCCAATTGGAACAATAGGCACCAGGAGATCAGCGATGCCGCTCGACGACGCCTCCAACCAGGGCCGCCCGCCCCGCTACAATGTGCTGGGCGGCGTGCTCGAGACTTGCTCGCTCGATCCCATGACCGGGTTCAGCCGCACCGGGTGCTGCGAGACCGGGCCGGAGGACCATGGCAGCCATACTGTCTGCGCCGAGGTCACCGCGGACTTTCTGGCGTTCAGCCGCAGCCAGGGCAACGACCTGTCGACGCCGCGGCCCGAATACGGCTTTCCCGGATTGAAGCCCGGCGACCGCTGGTGTCTCTGCGCGCCCCGCTGGCAGGAGGCATTCCTGGCCGGCTTTGCCCCCCGCGTCGCGCTGCACGCGACTGAGGCGTCCGCACTGGAGCACTGCGCGCTCGCCGACCTGCAGCGGTTCGCGATTGCGTAGGCATTGAACCTGCTCGTCTCGCCCGGGCCTGTCGCCTCCGACGTAGCGCAGTTTGGCACCGGGGTTGCGGAGCTCTGCGTCGTCGTGCCGGTGCTGAACGAATGCGACAATGTCGGCCCGTTGGTTGAGCGGCTACGTGCCACCCTCGATGGGCTCGCGTGGGAAGTGGTGTTCGTCGACGATGGTTCGACCGACGGCACGCGGGACGCCGTGGCAGCGATCGGACACGGCGACAGCCGGATCAGGCTGCTGTGCCGCAACGGCCGCCGCGGCCTGGCGTCGGCCTTCATCGAGGGGGTGCAGTGCAGCCTGTCGCCCTATGTCGCAGCGATGGACGGCGACCTGCAGCATGAGGAAACCCTGCTGCCCCGCATGCTGGCTTTGCTTCGGCCCGGCGGCGTCGACATCGTCGTCGGCAGCCGCTACATGCCCGGCGGCGA
>CAXTJW010000323.1:0-2036 GCA_964244305.1 uncultured Acetobacteraceae bacterium | reverse complement strand
GCCGGCGTGCTGTTCGACTTCGTGCTGCTGCTGCTGGACAAGCTGATCGGTGTGGTCGTCCCGGTTCGGTTCGCCTTGTTCGCCTTGATCGGCATGCTCGGGCTGGTCGCGCATCTTATTGTGCTACGTGTGGGCTTGACTTGGGGCGGGCTCGGCTTTTCCGCCGCACAAACGATCGCGACCGCCTGCGCCATTGCCGGCAACTTCGCGCTGAACAACCTGTTCACCTTCCGCGACCGCAGGCTGAAAGGCGCGCGCCTGCTGCCCGGTTTGCTGGTGTTCTCGGCCGTGTGCTCGCTCGGTGCGGCCGCCAACCTGAACATCGCGTCGTTGATGGTGAATGCGGGCCACGAGGCATGGTGGAGCGCCGGCGTCGTCGGCGCGGCCATGAGCCTGGTTTGGAACTATGCCGTCGGCTCAACCCTGACCTGGCCGCGGCAGGGTATGAGCTAAGCGGCGCGGCTGTCGGCAGGCTCGACTGGTTCCGCGCGCATCCAGACAGCCGTGTCGTGGAACACCGCGCCGCCGTTCGGCGCAGCCGGCGCGTCGCTCGTCAGCGCGTTGATCCCCATGCCGTTGCAGAAATCGGCGTTGGGCCACACGCTCTCGACCACCACGACGCCGGGCTGCATGCCGCCGATGACACGCGCATGCACCGTGACGGCGCCGCGCGCATTCCCCAGCGTGACCCGGCCACCCTCGATGACGCCAAGCCGCGCTGCGTCGTCGGGATGCACCAGGGCAGTCGGCCGCCCCTCTCGCTTTCGGCTGCCGGGGGTCTCGGTGAAGCTCGTGTTGAGGAAGTTGCGCGCCGGCGCCGCGACCAGGCGGAACGGATGATCCGGCGTAGCCTCGTTGGTAGCGGCCCAGTGGTCGGGCAATGCGGGCATGCCGGCGTGGTTCGGGCCGACGGCGGCCCAGTCGGGCGCGAAACGGAAGCGGCCGTCGGGGAAGCCGAATCCGGTCAGGAAATGGCTGCGCTCGAAGCCCTCGTCGGCGTCGATCCAGCGGCGGGCGACGACTTCCTCGGCGCCGGGCCAGCCGGAGGCGCGCAAGGTCGCATCGACGAGCTGCATCGCCGACATCTCGAACCCCGGATGCCGCGCGCCCAGACGCTGGGCCAGCCCCTGCAGCACCTCGTGGTTCGACCGGCACTCGCCCGGCGGATCGATCAGCTTCGGCCCGACCTGCAGATGCGTGTGGCCGCCTGCGCCATAAAGGTCGTCGTGTTCCAGGAACATCGTCGCCGGCAATACCACGTCGGCCAGCGCTGCCGTCTCGGTCATGAACTGCTCGTGCACACAGGTAAAAAGGTCGTCGCGCAGGAAGCCCTGGCGGACGCGGTTGCTGTCGGGCGCGACGACGATGGGGTTGGTGTTCTGGACGAACAGGGCGTGGATCGGCGGACCATCGCCGAGCTCAGCGCGGTCGCCGGTCAGCACAGCGCCGATCCGGCTCATGTCCAGCCGGCGTATGCTGTCGTCGCGCGCGTCCAGGCCCTCGATCAGGGTCTTGTCCCAATGATAGATGCCGCTGCCGCGGTTGTTCCAGAACGCGCCGCCGCCGGGGTGCCGCCATTTGCCGGTAACGGTCGGCAGGCAACTCACGGCGTGCAGGTTGGCGGCGCCATTGCGGCTGCGGGCGAAGCCGTAGCCGATGCGCAGGAACGCCCGGTCGGTCCGGCCATAAAGCGCGGCGAAGTCCTCGATCTCGGCCACCGTCAGCCCGGTGATCCCGGCCGCCCACTCCGGCCCGCGGCCGCGCAGATGCGCCTCAAGCCGGTCCGGGCAATCGGCATACTGCGCCATATACGGCCGGTCAGCAAAGCCGTCGCGGAACATGACGTGCATCACGGCGCAGGCCAGCGCGCCATCCGTGCCGGGACGCGGCGCCAGGTGGATGTCGGCGCTCGCGGCGCTCGGCGTGCGGTAGGGGTCGATCACCACGAACTTCGCGCCGCGCTGCTTTCGCGCGCGGGTCACGTGGGTCATGACGTTCACCTGGGTCGACACCGGGTTGCCGCCCCACATGACGAT
>CAXTJW010000322.1:0-4866 GCA_964244305.1 uncultured Acetobacteraceae bacterium | reverse complement strand
CCATCTGGTGCGCGGCCTCGGTCATGCCATACGCCTCGACGACGGGGCTGCCGAAGACGTCCTCCAGTTCCTGCATGACCTGGGGCGGCAACGACGCACTGGACGAGCGGATCAGCCGCAGCCCGGCGGCGCGGGCACGCTCGGGATGTGCGCGCATGCGCATCAGGATGGCCTGGTGCATGGTCGGGACGGCGGTGTACCAGGTCGGATGGACCTCGTTCAGCCACTCGCCGAACTTGAAGGCGTTGAACCCCGGGGTGCAGCACACCCCCGCGCCGGCCCGCAGCGAGGACAGCACGGCGGCGACCAGCCCATGAATATGAAACAGTGGCATGACGTTGAGGCAGACGTCGGCGGGTGACAATGCCAGCGACTCGGCGATATGCCCGGCGGATGCGGCGAGGTTGCGGTTTGTCAGCGGCACGATCTTCGGCCGCGCCGTGGTGCCAGAGGTGTGCAGCACGAGCGCCATGTCGTCCGGGCCTGCCGCACCGGGTTCGGCTGGCGCACAAGCCGTGAGGCCGGACGTTTCCAGCTCGTATAGCCCGGCGGCTGCATCGGACTGGCGATGCAGCGCGATGACCGGGATCGCCAGGCGCTCCGCCACCGCGCGGGCCGGAGTGGGGTCGTCCTGCAGGAGGATGATGGCGCGGGGCTGGAGATCGGACAGGTAAAATTCGAACTCGTCCGCGGTATAGGCCGGATTGAGCGGTGCTGCAGTGCAGGCCGCGGCGACGCCGACGAAGCAGGTCGCCATCTCGGGCCCGTTCGGCAGCACGATGCCCACCCGGTCGCCACGGCCGATGCCGACACCGTTCAGCGTCAGGCGGGTCCGTTCAGCCAGCGCGCGCAGGCCAGCGCCGTCGAGCCATGGGCGGCCCGGCGCACCTATCGTCCGGCTCGACGCATTGGCGGCCAGGATGGTCCAGATCGAGTCAGCCATAATTCGGCAATCTCTATTGCGGCGTTTGCGCGGGGCGCGGAAACCAGGCGGGCACGGTGGCCGGGCTGTCCTGACCAGCCTTCGCGATCTCGTCGGCCCGGTTCTGCCGCGACAGGCTGCGGAAGGTGGCGTAGGGATCGAGGGCGCTGCGCTTGATTTGGTCCACCGGATCGATGAAACGCTCCCGTGTGTCGAGCGCGTTGAAGCCGTAGCGGGCGACGCCGGCCGCCGTGCTGCCGCCGAACGAGGCCCAGGTCAACGGATCGAGGACGATGTCGGCACCGAACCCGGTGGCGTCACGCGGGTTGCTGGGGCCGATGATCGGCAGGAATAGGAACGGCCCATCGCCCACGCCCCACAGCGCCAAGGTCAGGCCAAAATCGCTGTTGTGATCCGGATAGCCCCACCCGGTCGCGACGTCGAACAGGCCGAGGCCGCCGGCAGTGGTATTGATCAGGAAGCGCATGAGGCTGTCGCCTGCGCGGCGGGGCTTGGCCGACAGCACGTCGTTGGCGAACATGACGGGGGTGCCGAGATTGTTCAATGCATTATGGATCGGCCGCCGCACCGCGCCGGGCACGACATCGCGGTAGGCTACGGCCGCCGGCCGCAACGCATAAGTGTCGATCGTATCGTTGACCCGGTAGAAAAACCGGTTGGTCGGCTCGATCGGATCGTTTAGCTCGCGGAAATCGGCCTGCGCCTCTGCATCGCTGGCGGGCGGACGCTGTGCGCATGCGACGATGGACAGCAGGGCGAAGCCGAGCAGCAGGCGGACGATGGACGACACGCGCGATGTTCCTTTCAGGGTCGTGCCATGATCATCCCACGGAACCGCGCGAAATCCCATCCCGGAGTGCGACGCCAGCATCCCGGACCCCGCCGCAGTGGCACAACTGCCATGGGGCGGCGGTTCCGATGCAGCCGGAGCGGGCTAGATCTTCTTGAGGTCCCCCGGCTTGTGCACCGCTTCCTTGCCGGACTTGGCGGACTTGACCACGAACTGCGGGTCCTCCTTGGTCGCCTTCGCGGTGTGGCCCTTGATGTGCGTCGTTCCGGTCACCTTCTTTTCGACCGTCCCGTTGGTTTCCCCGCCGGAAGTTCCCCAACTCACCTTGTCGCCGGGTTTAACAGTCTTGGGCATGGCGCGCTCCTTTTGATTGAGTTCGATGAACAGCGCGGCGGACGCCGGGTTCCCGATCGCCGCGCCCGCCCCTATCTTTCCGACGGGACCAAGGAGCACGCCGCATGAACGTCATCGCCCGCCAGCAGCAAACCAGCCACGACGCGCGCCTCGACCGGCTGGGCGAGGTCGCGGTGCGCGTCGGCTTGGGCCTCGCGCCGGGCCAGGAGCTGGTCATCACCGCGCCGCTCGACGCCGTGCCGCTGGTGCGCCGCATCACCGAGCACGCCTACCGCGCCGGCGCATCCCTGGTCACGACGTTGCTCACCGACGACGTGACGGCGCTCGCCCGTTTCGAGCACGCGCCGGACGCGGCGTTCGATGTCGCGGCCACATGGCTGTATGACGGCATGGCGGCGGCCTATCGCGGCGGCGCCGCGCGCCTTGCCATCGCCGGCGACAACCCGTCGCTGCTCGCTGGCCAGGACCCGGCACGCGTCGCCCGCGCCAACCGCGCCCGCTCCATCGCCTATCGCCCGGCGCTCGAGCTGATCACCGGGTTCGGCATCAACTGGACCGTCACCTGTTTCGCGACGCCGGCCTGGGCGCGCACGATGTTCCCGGACCTGCCGGAGGACGCGGCGGTCGCCAAGCTGTGGGACGCGATCTTCGCGGCCTCCCGCATCGACGCGCCCGATCCCGTCGCTGCCTGGTCCGAGCACAATGCGACCTTGCGCGCGCGCACCACGATGCTGAATGGGCGGCAGTATGCAGCGCTGCATTACCGCGGCCCCGGCACCGACCTGCGGGTGGGCCTTTCCGATCGGCATCTGTGGCTCGGCGGGTCGGAGACGGCGAAGAACGGCATCACCTGCAACCCGAACATTCCGACCGAGGAGGTGTTCACCACGCCGCACCGGCTGCGGGTGGACGGCACGGTCCGCAGCACGAAGCCGCTGTCGTATCAGGGCACGCTTATTCAGGACATGGCGGTGCGCTTCGAAAATGGCGCGATCGTGGACGCGACGGCGCGCACCGGGCAGGAGGTGCTGCAAAAGGTGCTCGGCACCGACGAGGGCGCGCGGCGGTTGGGTGAGGTGGCGCTGGTGCCGAACTCGTCGCCGATCTCGGCGAGCGGGCTGCTGTTCTTCAACACGCTGTTCGACGAGAACGCCGCGAGCCACATCGCGCTGGGCCAGGCCTACCGGACCTGCCTCGAGGGCGGCACGTCGGCCTCGGAGGCGGAGTTGGCCGAACGCGGCGCCAACAGCAGCCTGATCCACATCGATTGGATGATCGGCTCCGGGGACATCGACGTGGACGGCATCGATGCGAACGGCAATGCCGAGCCGGTGATGCGCCGAGGGGAGTGGGCAACCGCGGCCTGACGCCGGGCAGGTGTGCGCTGCAACATTTAGCTTTTGCGGCCGTTATGGGCTAGACCGTGCGATCCCGGGCCCTCCGGTCACGGCTATTTGGTAAAAGCATGCCCTTTCCCAGCGTAAACCCGGCCCTCAACCGCGCCCTCGCCGACCGCGACTACCTCGAACCCACCGCCGTGCAGTCCGCTGTCCTGGCGGACGAGGCGCTCGGGCGCGACCTCGTTGTCTCCGCGCAGACCGGGTCGGGCAAGACCGTCGCCTACGGCCTGGCCTTCGCCCCCACCTTGCTCGGCGACGCCGACCGGTTCGACCGGCCCGGCGCACCCCTCGCACTGGTCATCGCCCCCACCCGCGAACTGGCGATCCAGGTGCAGGGCGAGCTCGCCTGGCTGTATCAGCACACCGGCGCGCGCATGGCGTCCTGTGTCGGCGGCATGGACAGCCGGGCGGAACAGCGCGTGCTGGCGGGCGGCTGCCACATCGTCGTCGGCACCCCCGGGCGGCTGCGCGACCACCTGGAGCGGGGGCGGCTCGACCTCGGCAGCCTGCGCGTGGTCGTGCTCGATGAGGCCGACGAGATGCTGGACCTCGGCTTCCGCGAGGATCTGGAGTTCATCCTCGACGCGACGCCGGGCGAGCGGCGGACGATGCTGTTCTCCGCCACCATCCCCAAGGAGATCGCCTCGCTCGCCCGGCGCTATCAGCGCGACGCGCTGCGCATCGCCGCCGGGGGCCGCAACGAGCCGCATGGCGACATCGAATACCGCGCCGTGACGATGGCGCCGCACGACTCCGAGCGGGCAGCGGTCAATGTGCTGCGCTATTTCGAGGCACGGGCAAGCCTGGTGTTCTGCGCCACGCGCGAGGGCGTGCGCCGCCTGCATGGGCGCTTGATCGAACGCGGCTTCGATGCGGTCGCGCTGTCGGGTGAGTTGAGCCAGAACGAGCGCAACAGCGCGCTGCAGTCCTTGCGCGACGGCCGCTCGCGGGTTTGCGTCGCGACCGACGTGGCGGCGCGTGGGCTTGATTTGCCGGACCTCGATCTGGTGATTCATGCCGACCTGCCGACCAACAAGGAGACGATGCTTCACCGCAGCGGGCGCACCGGGCGCGCCGGGCGCAAGGGCGTATCGGTGCTGCTGGTGCCGTTCCCGAAGCGCCGCCGGGCCGAGCAGTTGATCGCCGCCGCCGGGGTGGACGCGGGGTGGAGCGATCCGCCGTCTGCCGAGCTGATCCGCGCCCGCGACCAGGAGCGTTTGCTGGGCGACCCGATCCTGGCGCAGGAGCCGACGGAGGAGGACCTGGTGTTGGCCCGGCTATTGCTGGACGGACGCCCGGCCGAGTGGATCGCCGCCGCGTTGGTCCGCACCTATCGCGCGCGCATGCCGGCGCCGGAGGAGCAGTTCGACGCGGCCCCG
>CAXTJW010000321.1:0-4882 GCA_964244305.1 uncultured Acetobacteraceae bacterium | reverse complement strand
CGGCCAGGTTGTAGCTGCCTGGGCGCTCTTCGGCTTCGGATGCTGTCTTCGCGCGTCGCGTTTCCGCCATGCTGCTGTATGCAGGCGGTATGCGATGCGACACAAGCCGGCCTCCAAGACGGCCGTCAGGATCAGGCAGACGCGGCTCTAGGATGTGGATAAGCGCCGAACCGAAACCCTTCCCGAAAATAGCGGCCGGGCGGGCACCCTACGCATGCCATCAGTGCGTCAGAATTCCGATCAGCCGATGAACCGCTGCCGGGATTGGTGCGATCACAGGAATGCTGAACATTGGTGTCAGGGCCGTGGCGGCATTTCCAAGTGGGCCCCCGCCAATGATCACGGCCTCGGCTTTATCGAGCTCGACGCAGGCGGCCACCGCCTGACGCAGAGCTTCAATCAACCGAGCGGGATCGGCGACGAGCTTGTTCGGGTCCTCCGACGTGAGCCGGGTCCCAGTGTAGAGTTGGGCCAGCCCCAGTTCGGCTGCCCTCGCATCGATGGACGCTGCCAATTTTGGCGTTGTGGTCGCCACGCCAAATCGTCTGCCCTTGTCCGAGGCCGCCAGCATCGCCGCCTCCGCGATGCCGACCACGGGAACGCCGGCCTGCCGCTTCAGATCGGCAAATCCAGGGTCGCCGAATGCGCTGATGATGATCCCGGACACATCCTTGCCAATACTCAGGCCGATCTCGACGACCTGCGGAGCGGAGGCCGCCAGCGCGTCCGCATCGATAATCATCATGGGGCTATGCGGCGCGGTCGCGCCGACGACCTCGATATCAGGGGACGCTGCCGACTGCGCGATCCGCACCATCATATCGGTCGTCGCCTGGTTGGAATTTGGATTGATCAGCAGAATGCGGTGCGTGTTGGCAGCATCAGCAGGCCCCCGCGATGCAATAAGGCCGGTCGAGGCCACGCCAACCACCGCAAGCAGACCCCTTCTTGGAATATGTCCGTGCATGCTGTTCCCAGTGTTCCCGCCCGGCCCGCTTACTGGGCACTCTGCATACTGCATGAAAATAGATCATCGGTTTCGCGGGATAGATAGCGGCCCGGCCGGTTTATTCTTGATCACGGATCCTTGCCACCCTCACCGTTTAAAGTTGGCGGCGATGCCGTTGTAGAAGCCGGTCAGCGCGTCGCCGGCGATCGCGCCGCCCGCGAACACCTCCATTTCGCCCTGTGCCTCCGAGCCGCGGAGGCGGCCGTAGAGCAGGCGCAAGACGACGCCGGCGAGCACGGCCCAGCCGGCGGCGGGAAACACGATCAGCATCCCAGTGGCGAACAGCACGCCCATTTGGCGCTTCGGCCCGCCGGCAAATTGCAGGATGGCGCCGGGAATGGCCCAGAGCATCAGCAGGGTGGCCACGCCGGGGGTGGCGCCGGCCTTGATGGTGGCGACGTAGACCTTGGCCACCGGGGCCACCATGTTGGCGGCGAAATAGCCCTTATACGAGACCAGTACTACGATGCCCGCCACCACGAAGGCGAACATGGCGGCGAGGTATTGTTGGAAGCGGCCTTCCATCTCGAACGCCGGGTCGGCGCCGTGGCCGCGGAGCATGAAGCCGGCCTTGAGGTCATAGCCCATGTCGGCGAAGGCCGGGCCGGTGGCGGCGGAGAAGCCGGCCAGCAGGGCGAGCGCCACGGGCGGGAAGCCCATCAGCATGCCGAGTATCAGCGTGATCAGCGCCACCGCAAAGGCGGGGAACCAGCCGGAGTGCATGGCGGCCAGACCGACGATCAATTCATGCACCAGCGCTGCAACGGCGGCGTAGACCACGAAGCCGATCAGCATCCCGGTGGACAGCTCGCCCGTCAGGCCGCCGCCCAGGGCGATCAGCATGGCGATGGCGACATACGCCAGCGAACCGACGCCCAGGGCGCGGCCGGGCCCGGGTTGGACCGGGGCGTCTGCGCTGGGCCGGGCCAGCAGCACGAGGGCGACCTGCACCAGCGCCACCACGCCGGCGCCGATCATGATGCCGTGCGGGATGAAGGCCGCGCCAATGTCGCCGCGCGGCAACCAAGTGGAGAACAGCTGCGGCGAGTAGCCGCGCACCAGCAATCCGATGCCAAACATTAACAGTGCCCAGATGTTGCCGATGAAGGCGACGCCGAAGGCCGACATGGGGATCCCGAGGAAGCCCGTGCCCACCACGCCCGCCAGCACGCCCGCGCCCAGGATGCCGACCCGGCGTCCGCCCTCGTCCCCGGCGCGGATCGCCTCCGCCGCGGCGACACCGGGCGGCCAGGCACCCTCGGCCGGGAAGGCGCGGGAGCCGAACATGCGATAGAGCATAGTGGCGTCCACCAGCATGGCGAGCGCGACCCCGCCCAGCAACGGCAGCACCAGGTCGCCGCGGCCCAGCAGGAAAGGGATGCCGATCGGCAGCAGCAGGGAGTTGCCGGCACCAAACGTCGCCGCGGAGATGGCGCTCTGCGCCAAGTTCTGCACATGGACCGAGCGGAAGCGGCTGAACAGCTGGAGCGGGATGCGCGCCAGCGCCATGGCAATCAGCGCGCCGACGATGGAGGTGTTCGCGGTGACACCCAGCGTCACCAGCATTTGCATGCCGATGATCGCACCCAGCACGCAGAGGACGGTGAGCAAGATGAGCGTCGCCGGCTCGAACACGCTGGGGTGGCGCGTGCGGACCGATGGGTCTTTGGTGATGCTGTCCATGATCTACTCCGCGGCGTGGGAAAGCGGGGCGGGCGTGTTCGTCGTGCGGCCGTCCAGCAAATCCGCGGCGATCCGGGCCGGGTCGCGCAGGGCCGGGTCGCCGAAGCCCGAGCCGCCGGCGAACACGATCTCGGCGATCTCCTCGGGCCCGTTCAGGGTCACCAGCTCGCCTGCGCCGCAATCATGCAGCAGCGTGCCGTCGGGAGCGCGAACCCCGGCAAAGGCGCGGGCGCCAGCCTGTCCGCCGGCCAGGCCCGGCAGCACCGCCTTGACGCCTTCGGGAAACAGGGCGGCCAAAGTGGGCAGGCCGTCCGCATGCAGCTTGCGGAACCGTACGCGTTGGCCCAGCCCGCCGCGGGTCCGCCCGGCGCCCCCGCTGTCGGCCAGGAACGTCTTCTCCAGCACGAGCACCGGCACCCGCGCCTCGAACACCTCGATCGCGGTGTTGGCGGCCGAGGTCGGGTAGAGCAGGCCCGACTTGCCGTCTGCCCGTGCGCTGGCGCCTTGGCCGCCCCCCACGAACAGGTGGTCGGCATACAGGGCTCCGTCCGCGTCGAGGCCGGAGACGTTGACCGCGACCGGCAGGCCGGTGGGCGACTGCACCCGGCCCGGCGCTGCGTCGGCCAAGGCCTGGAACACGGCAGGCGCGATATACCAGCCCGTGCGGGTGCGAGAAGCGACGGCGGCGGGCCGGGTGCAATTGACGATCGAGCCCTCCGGCGCCGTGACGGTGAAAGGCCGGTAACACCCGGCGTTGCCACGCACCTCGGGCGTCAGCATGCATTTCAGCGGATAGGTCGCGTGCGCCGCGGTGTAGTTCATGGTGGAGTTCACGCCGCCCTTGGCCAGCTGTGGCGGCGCGCCGGCAAAGTCCAGCGCGATGGTGTCGCCCGCCACCGTCAGCGTCAGCGGCAGGGTGAGCGTTGCGTCGACCGGGCTGAAGTCGACGCTGCTGGTGTAAACGCCGTCCGGCAGTGCGGCGATGGCGGCGCGCATCGCCTGCTCCGCGCGATCCTGCACCACGGCGGCGAGCGCGGACAGGTCGGCCAGGCCGTATTCATCCATGAAGGCCAGCAGGCGTTGGGCGCCGATGCGGTTGGCGGACATGAATGCCTGGATGTCGCCGGTCACCTGGGCCGGGTTGCGGACGTTCTCGCCGATGATCGTGAACAGGTCCTCGTTATCCACCCCGGCCTTCGCGAGCTTCATGGGCGGGATCTGCAGCCCCTCGTCGAAGATCTCGCGGGCGCTCAGGCTGTCGCGGGTGCCGCCGATATCGGCGACGTGGCCCACCGTGCCCACCAGCGCAACCACGCGCCCATCGCGGAACACCGGGCTCACGACC
Source organism: uncultured Acetobacteraceae bacterium (assembly GCA_964244305.1). Taxonomy (GTDB): domain Bacteria; phylum Pseudomonadota; class Alphaproteobacteria; order Acetobacterales; family Acetobacteraceae; genus CAHJXG01. Next base: position 845 of record CAXTJW010000321.1, on the reverse strand, counting down.
GCGATGTCGAACAGGTGCCCGGCGCACAGCCAGGGGTCGTTGGTCACCAGCATATCGCCGGGCTGCAGCGTCTCGACCGGGAAGCGGGCCAGCAGCGCCTTCACCGCGCGCGGCAAAGTGAGGTTGAATACCGGCATGGCGCGCGGCGAGTGCGCCAGCGTCTCGCCCGCGGGGTCGAGCAGCTCGCAAGCGAAGTCCTGCGCCTCGGCGATGATCAGCGAGAAGGCGGTGCGGATGATGGTGAGCCACATCTCGTCGACAACGGTGGTGAGGCGGCTCCACATGATCTCCAGTGCGATCGGGTCGGCTTCGATGGCGGCACGCGCCTCGGCCTCCGTCATGCCCGGGCGGACCAGGGCCAGGGTGCTGGCCGCACCGATGGCGATGCGCAGGTTGCCGGCGGCGTCCACGCGCAGGGTGTCGCCGGGGGCGACGACCGTGGTGGCCTCGCGCTCCTCGACGATGGCCGGGCCGGGGATCGCCGCACCGTCGCGCAGGGCGTAGCGGTCGTAGACGGCGGTGGGATGGAAGCCGTCGCCGAACCATGCCTGGCGCTCGCCCTTTTTCGCGTCCGCCACGGTGCTCGCCGTGCTTGCGAGCGGGACGGTGGGTGTCGGCCCGGTGACCGTCACGCGCAGGGTGACGATCTGCGCCACCGCGCCGGATTGCAGGGCGGCGTAGCGGGCGGTGTAGGCGGCCTTGAACGCGGCGAGGATGGCGGGCAGGCTGCCGGCAGCAAGCGGACCGGCAGGGAGAGGCACGGAAATCTCGTGCATCTGCCCCACGAGCCGCATGTCCGCCGTCCGCTGCAGGCTTCTTTCCTCTTCGACCCGGCGCTTCGCCGT
>CAXTJW010000320.1:0-4896 GCA_964244305.1 uncultured Acetobacteraceae bacterium | reverse complement strand
GAGGACGTGCTGCAGGCGCGTCTTGGCGAGACCGATATAGCGACACCGACGTAGGGCCTCACCCAACATCACTGCTACCAGCCGCGAAGTAAGCGCGCTGCCTGAGCCGGGCGGCTACGTCGCCTGCTTATGCGTCCCGAGCACGCGGTAGACGCTGGCCCGGCCGATGCCAAGACGACGCGCAATGGCAGCAGGCCCGAGCTTCTCCTCGTCGCGTAGGCGCCGTAGCTCAACCGGATCGATCGTGGGTTTGCGGCCCTTGTAAATACCAAGGGCCTTCGCTGCCCTAGTGCCTTCGAGTTGGCGCTCGCGGCGCAGGTTGGTCTCGAACTTGGCGAACACGCCCAGCATGTCGAGGAAAGCCTTGCCGGCCGCGGTGCCGGTGTCCACGGGCTGCTCGGTCGCGCGCAGGGCCACGCCTTTCTGCTTCAACTCGTGCACGATGTCTTGCAAGTCTTTCATGGACCGGGCGAGCCGGTCGACGCGGGTGACGACCAGCGTGTCGCCGGGCTGCACGAAGTCGAGCAGCACCTGCAGCTCGGTCCGGCCGTCGCGGCGCGTGCCGCTGGCTTTCTCGGCACGGATCACCTTGCAGCCTACCGCTTTGAGAGCGGCGCGCTGGATGCCGAGATCCTGGTCGAGGGTGCTGACGCGAGCGTAGCCGTAGAGAGCCATGCGAAGAGGCATTCCGTCTCGCTAGGGTCTAGACCCGCTCACGCTACCGTCTCGGAAAGCCGAAAACAACCCATGCGAGACGTGGAAAGTGTCTCGCGCGGATGCCTTCCTGAGGTGAACCTCAACGAAGCAATGGCGATTGAAACTGGAAGCCTGGCGTCGGCGGAGCCGACCCGCTGTCGGCATCCTGCTCACGTGGTCGTCTCCTGGCTTCGGAACTGCCCGGAGAGCCAGTCGAGGAAGACCCGCAGGCGCGGAGAGAGGTGCTTGGCGCGTGGGTAGAGCACCGAGACCGGCGTGCGCGTCGGCGGGGTTGCCGTGAGGACGGGCACGAGCGCCCCGCGGCGGAAATCCTGCTCTAGCCGGTACCGGGGCGCCTGGATCAGCCCCAATCCAGCGCGGGCCGCCGATGCGTAGGTTTCCGCGCCACTCACGGTGACGGTCGAAGGCAGCATGACGGTGCGCACCTTTCCGCCGCTGGTGAACTCCAAGGGCAGCACGGCGCCGGTCGCCGACGAGCGGAAACCAACCATGTGCTGGCCGTCCAGGGCATCGACGTGCCGCGGGATGCCGTGGCGCGCGATGTAGGAGGGGGAGGCGCAGGTCACCTCTTCCAACGTTGTCAGCCGGCGCGCGATCAGGTCGCTGTCGGCGAGGGTGCCGACGCGGAGCGCGCAGTCCACCCCTTCCTGCACCAGGTCCACGTAGCGGTCGCCCTCGCTGAGCAGGAGTTCCATATCGGGGTACTCGGACAGGAAGCCCGGCAGGTGCGGCACGACGAAGTGGCTCGCCAATGTCGGGTGGACGTTCACGTGCAGCAGGCCGCGGGGCTTGGCGCCGGCAAAGGCGCTTTCCGCGTCCTCCAAATCGGCGATCAGCCGCAGGCAGCGCTGGTAGTAGGCCTCGCCGTCGAGCGTGGGGCTGACATGGCGCGTAGTCCGCTGCAGGAGCCGCACCCCAAGCCGCGCTTCCAGCTCCTTCACCGCGTCCGTCACAGAGGAGCGCGGCAGGCCGAGGTCCTCGGCCGCCTGCGTGAAGCTTCTGCGTTCCACGATGCGGGCGAACACCCGCATGGCGTCGTAGCGGTCCATTGTTCGCCCTGCCGGATACTGATGCCGGTTCTTGCCTGATTATTTCCCTGAGCGGAAGGCACATATTTCCCTCTGTTCCTGCTGCACCCATGCAGCAGGTTAGGAGAGACAATGATGAGCACTCAGAACCAGAAGGTCGCGATTGTGACGGGCGCCTCGGGCGGCATCGGCACGGCGGTGTCGGAACGGCTGGCGCGCGACGGCTACACCGTCGTCGTCAACTACGCCGGCAACGCCGCCGCCGCCGAGGCGCTGGTTCACAAGATCGAGGGAGCGGGCGGCCGGGCCATCAGCGCCCAAGCCAACGTGGCCGACGCCGCCGCGGTGGCCCGCATGTTCGACGCCGCCGAGGCGGCGTTCGGCGGCGTCGATGTCCTGATCAACACGGCCGGCACCATGGACCTGGCGACGCTGGCGGACAGCGACGACGCGCTGTTCGACAAGACGGTCGCCACCAACCTGCGCGGCACCTTCAACACGCTGCGCGAGGCGGCCCGGCGCATGCGCAACGGCGGGCGGATCGTCAACTTCTCCTCCAGCGTTACGACCCTGCTGCAGCCGACCTACGGCGTCTATGCCGCCACCAAGGCCGCGGTCGAAGCCATGACGGCCGTGCTGACCAAGGAGCTGCGGGGCCGCGACATTACGGTCAACGCCATCGCCCCCGGCCCCGTGGCGACCAGGCTGTTCCTCGACGGCAAGCCGCAGGCGGCGATCGACGCCATGGCCAAGGCCGCGCCGCTGGGCCGGCTGGGCCAGCCCCAGGACATCGCCGCCAGCGTCGCCTTCCTCGTCGGGCCGGACGGCTTCTGGGTCAACGGCCAGACGCTTCGCGCCAATGGCGGGATCGTCTGATCCCGCCTGCCCCGCTCGCGCCCGCCACCCTCTGACCAGGCTTGCACCCCTTCGGCAGGAGATGCCCGACCATGCCCAAATCCATCATCCTCGTCACTGGCGCCTCCTCGGGCTTCGGCCTCATGACCTCCCGTGAGCTGGCTCAAGCCGGCCACACCGTCTATGCCTCGATGCTGGACACGGCCGGGCGCAACGCCCCTCGCGTCGCCGAAGCCGCGGCATGGGCGGCGGAGCACGGCGCCGACCTCCGGACAGTCGAGCTGGACGTGCTGTCGGACGTCTCGGCCGAAGCGGCCGTGGGCCATGTGCTGGCGGAAGCCGGGCGCCTCGACGTGGTCGTCCACAACGCCGGCCACATGGTTTACGGCCCGGCGAAAGCTTTCACGCCGGACCAGCTTATCGAGCAGTACGACGTAAACGTGCTGGGCACCCAGCGCGTCAACCGCGCCGCCCTGCCGCACATGCGGGGCCAGGGCCGGGCCTTGCTGGTGTGGGTGGGGTCCAGCTCGACACGTGGCGGCACCCCGCCCTTCCTGGGTCCGTATTTTGCGGCCAAGGCGGCGATGGACGCCCTCGCGGTCTCCTATGCCGGCGAGCTGGCCCGGTGGGGCGTGGAAAGCACGATCGTGGTGCCGGGCGCCTTCACCGGCGGCACCAACCACTTCGCCAACGCCGGCAAGCCGGCCGACACCGCCCGGGCAGCGGACTACGAGGCCGGTCCCTACGCCGGGGTCGGCGACCAGGCACTGAAAGGGCTTGCCGCCCTGGAGCCCGAGGATGCCGATCCGGCCGAGGTGGCGCGCGCCATCGTCCGGGTGATCGACGCCCCGTTCGGCAAGCGCCCTTTCCGGGTCCACATCGACCCGTCTCAGGACGGCGCCGAGATCGTCAACGGCGTGGCCGACCGTGTCCGCAGCGAGATGTTCCGCAACATCGGGCTGGCCGACCTGCTGTCCCCGCGCGCCACCGGCTGATCGGACGAGCCGCCATCCGATGCGCGACCTACATCGGCTGGCGGACTCTACCATGTTCCTTTTTCGAGCGGCATGAGCGGGCAGGTGGCAACGCTGGCCGGAGACATCGAGGACCGCTGGACCCTTCGTGCCGCCGACCGCGCGCTGCTCGGCAACAAGAGCGGCGCCACGCGCCTGGGCTTTGCCGTGCTGCTCAAGCTGTTCCAGGCCGAGGGCCGCTTCCCGCGCCGCCCGGAGGATGTGCCCGCCGCCGCGGTCGAGGCCATCGCGGGCCAGGTCGGCGTGGCTGCGGCAGCGTGGCAGGGCTACGACTGGCGTGGCAGGACGATCGAATACCACCGTGCCCAGATCCGTGCGGCGCTCGGCTTCCGCGAAGCCACGCTGGACGAGGCTGAGGCGCTCGGCCACTGGCTGGACGGCCAGGCGCTCGCCCTTGAACGCCGACCAGACCGGCTGCTAGCTGCTGCGCGTGAACGGTTCCGGTCGCAGCACCTGGAGCCGCCCTCGCCCGAACGCCTGGAGCGGCTGGTGCGCTCCGTCCTGCGCCAGCACGAGGACGCATTCTGCGCCGCCCTGCTCGCACGCTTGCCACCCGAAACGATTGCCGGACTCGACGCCTTACTGCGCCCGCCCGACCCCGGTGAAGCGGGCGGCAACGACGATGAACCCGATCCGGCACCACCGCTGCTCGCACTGCGGTCCGGCACCGGCCAGGCCAGCCTGCAAAGCGTGGGCGAGGAGGCCGCCAAGCTGACCCGTATCCGTTCCGTCAACCTGCCCGCCGGCCTGTTCGACGGCGTGCCGTCCCGGATGCTGCTGGCCTACCGCCGCCGGGTTGGGGCCGAGGAGCTGCATGAACTTCGGCGCCACCCTGATCCGATCCGGCTGACGCCGCTTGCCGCCTTCTGCCACGTGCGCGGGCGCGAGATCGCCGACACGCTGACCGAGCTGCTGATCACCACCGTGCACCGCATTAGCGCCAAGGCGGAGAAGCGCGTGGAGGGCGAGCTGATCACCGACCTCAAGCGCGTGGCCGGCAAGCCCGCGCTGCTGTTCAAGCTCGCCGCCGCCAGCTTATCCAAGCCGGACGGCGCCGTGCGCGACGTGGTGTTCCCCGCCGTCGGCGAGCAGACCTTGCGCGACCTAGTGGCCGAGGGCGAGAACACCGGGCCAATCTACCGGCGCCACCTGCAGACCGTGATCCACAACTCCTACCGCTCGCACTACCGGCGCATGCTGCCGCTCGTGCTGGACGCGCTCAGCTTCCAATCCAACAACCAGGCGCACCGGCCCGTGCTCGA
>CAXTJW010000319.1:0-4904 GCA_964244305.1 uncultured Acetobacteraceae bacterium | reverse complement strand
GGCCACGCAGCGGCATGACGTCGCACACGGTCGCGAGCGCCACGAGGTCCAGCAGTTCCCGCAAATCCGGCTCGGTCCGGTTGGCAAAGAACCCGGCCCGGCGCAGCGCGCGCAGCGTTGCGATGACCGCCAGGAACGCGATCGCCGCGGCGCAGACCCCGCCCAATCCAGACGCATCGTCCAGCCGGTTTGGGTTGACGGTCGCCAGTACCGGCGGCGGCGGCCCGTCGGTAGCGTGATGGTCCAGCACGACGACATCCGCGCGGCCCTGCACGGCCGACAGCGCAGCCGCCGCCGCGGTGCCGCAATCCACACAGACGATCAGGCTGGCGCCCTGCTGCGCCAATTGCAGCAGCGCCGGGCCGTTCGGGCCATAGCCTTCGAGCAGCCGGTCCGGCACGTGGGTCAGCACCCGGCAGCCCAGGCCTCGCAAGACGGTGACGATGATGGCTGCGCTGCATGCGCCATCGACGTCGTAGTCGCCGAACACTCCGACGGTCTCGGCTTTCAGGACGGCGTGGGCCAGCCGGTCCGCCGCACGGTCCATGTCGGACAGCAGCGACGGGTCCGGCAACAGGGCGCGCAGCGTGGGGTCCAGGAAATGCGCCACGGTATCAAGGTCGACGCCGCGCGCCGCCAGCAACCGGCCCACGATCTCCGGCAGGCCCATGCGCTGGGCAATGCCGAGGCCCATCCGGTCCTCGCCGTTGCGCCACAGCCAACGCCGGCCGGTCAGGCTGGCGGCGACTCCCAGGGCGGCGGCGCTACCCCGGTCGGCTACTCCGGCTGCCAAGTCTTGGTCGCGAAGTTGTGGTGCGCCTCGATATAGCGGACCGTGCCCGACTTGCTGCGCATCACCATCGAATGCGTGTAGGCGCCGGTGCCGAACCGCCGCACCCCGCGCAGCATCGCGCCGCCGGTGACGCCGGTGGCGGCGAACATCACGTCGCCCTTGGCCATCTCGGTCACCGAATACTTATGCCGCGGGTCGGTCACGCCCATGCTGCGGGCGCGCTCGATCTGGGCGTCGTCCTCGTAGATCAGCCGGCCCTGCATCTGCCCGCCGACGCAGCGCAGCGCCGCCGCGGCCAGCACGCCCTCCGGCGCGCCTCCGGTGCCCATGTAGATGTCGACGCCACCCTCCGGCAGCGCCGCCGCGATCACCCCGGCCACGTCGCCATCGCCCAGCAGCATGATGCGCGCGCCCGCTTCGCGGCAATGCGCCAGCAACTGGTCGTGACGCTCGCGCTCCAGCATGCAAACCACGAGGTCGCCGATCTCACGCTTTTTCGCGCGGGCCAGGTTGCGCAGGTTCTCCGCGACCGTCGCGTCCAGGTCCACGACCCCGTCCGGCAGCCCGGCGCCGACCGCGATCTTGTCCATGTAGATGTCGGGCGCGTGCAGGAAGTTGCCGTGCTCGGCCAGCGCCACTACGGCCAGCGCGTTCGGCCCGCCCTTGGCGGTGATGTTGGTGCCTTCCAGCGGGTCGACAGCGATGTCCATGGCCGGCCCGCCGGAGCCGACTCGCTCGCCGATATACAGCATCGGCGCCTCGTCCATCTCGCCCTCGCCGATCACCACGGTGCCTTCGATCGCGACGCTGTCGAAGGCGCGGCGCATGCCCTCGACCGCCGCGCCGTCGGCCTCGTTCTTCTTGCCGCGGCCCATCCAGCGCGAGGCCGCGAGCGCCGCCGCCTCCGTCACCCGCACCAGGTCAAGCGCCAGGTTGCGGTCGAGGCTGATCTCGGGATGGTTCTGGGGACGGGTATCGGACATGGCGTTTCCTTATGCGGGCTCGATGCGGATGAGGGTCGGCGGCTCCAGCACGGCATCGAGGGCGTTGATGTGGTCCAGCGCCTCTCGCATCGCCGCCTCGTTCGTCTCGTGCGTCACCAGCACGACCGGGACCGCCTCGCCGGGGGCACGGCCGCGCTGCAGCATGCTCTCCAGGCTGATGTCGGCGTCGCGCAGCGCTGCCGTCACGTCGGCGATCACACCAGGCCGGTCGACGACCATCAGCCGCAGGTAATACGCGCCGATATGGGCCGACATCGGAACCGCAGGCAGGTCGGCGAGCGCTGTGCCGTCCGCGCCCCAGACCGGCGTGGCCCGGCCACGCGCAATGTCGATGAGGTCCGCGACCACGGCGCTCGCCGTCGGCCCGGCGCCGGCGCCCCTGCCCTCCAGCATCACGCGGCCGACGAAATCGCCCTCCGCCACCACTGCGTTGAACACACCGTCGACCCGCGCGATCGGCGCCGCCTGCGGCACCATGCAGGGATGCACCCGGCTCTCGATCCCTGCCTCGGTCCGGCGCGCGATGCCCAGCAGCTTGATGCGGTAGCCAAGCTCGGTCGCGAAGGCGATGTCGAGCGCGGATACGGCGCGGATGCCCTCGATATGCACCGCGGCGAAGTCGACCGGCCGGTTGAACGCCAGCGCCGTGAGGATCGCCAGCTTGTGGGCGGCGTCGATGCCGTCCACGTCGAAGCTTGGGTCACTCTCGGCGAACCCCAGGCGCTGCGCCTCGGCCAGCACGTCGGCGAACTCACGCCCGCGTTCGCGCATGACCGTCAGGATGTAGTTGCAGGTGCCGTTCAGGATGCCGGCGATGCGGTCGATGCGGTTGCCGGCCAGCCCCTCGCGCAATGCCTTGATGACCGGGATGCCGCCGGCCACCGCCGCCTCGAAGGCGAGCGTGACCCCGGCCGCGCTGGCCCGCTGTGCCAACGCTGCGCCGTGCACGGCCAGCATCGCCTTGTTGGCGGTGACGACCGGCTTGCCCGCCGCGAGCGCCGCCTCGACCAGGTCGCGCGCCGGGCCGTCCGCGCCGCCGATCAGCTCGACCACCACATCGAGCGCCGTGTCGGACGCGAGGGCGACGGGATCGTCATACCAGCGCAGTCCGGAGGTGGGCATGCCGCGGTCGCGGTCGCGGTCCCGGGCCGACACAGCCGTGACCGCGATTGGCCGGCCGGCGCGGGCCGCGACCAAATCCGCGTTGTCGCGCAGCAGCCGCAGTACTCCGGCGCCGACCGTGCCCAGCCCGGCGACCCCGACGGAGAGCGGGCGCGTCATTCCGCCGCGGCCTCCGCTACATTGCTGTCCGCGTGCAGGAAGCCGCGGATGTTGCGCGCGGCCTGACGCAGGCGCTGGGTATTTTCCACCAGCGCGATGCGGACGTGGCCGTCGCCGTGCTCGCCGAAGCCGATACCGGGCGCCACGGCGACCTTGGCGCGGGCCAGCAGCAGCTTGCTGAACTCGACGCTGCCGAGATGCGCATATCGCGCGGGGATCGGCACCCAGAGAAACATCGACCCGTCGGGGCTGGGCACGTCCCAGCCGGCCTGCAGCAGTCCGCGGACCAGCACGTCGCGGCGTTCGCGATAGAGGGCGCGCATTTCGGCCACGCAGTCCTGCGGGCCATTCAGCGCCGCGGTCGCCGCGACCTGGATCGGGGTGAAGGCGCCGTAGTCCAAGTAGGACTTCATCCGCGCCAGTGCGGCGATCAGCCGGGCATTGCCGGCGGCGAAGCCCATGCGCCAGCCCGGCATCGAGTAGGTTTTCGACAGGCTGGTGAACTCGACCGCGATTTCCTTGGCGCCGGGCACCTGCAGCAGCGAGGGCGGTGGGGTGTCGCCGAAGTAGATCTCGGCATAGGCGAGGTCGGAGAGAATAAAGATCTCGTGCTTGCGGCACAGCGCCACCACGTCGCGATAGAAGGCGAGGTCCGCACAATAAGCGGTTGGATTGCTGGGGAAGTTCACGATCAGCGCCGTCGGTTTCGGCACGCTGTGCCGCACGGCGCGGTCGATCGCCTCCAGCATGCCGGCGTCGGGCGTGGCCGGGATGCTGCGCACGCTGGCGCCGGCGATGATGAAGCCGAACTGGTGGATCGGGTAGGACGGGTTGGGCACCAGGATAGTGTCGCCGGGGCTGGTGATGGCGGCGGCGAGGTTGGCCAGGCCCTCCTTCGAGCCGAGCGTCGCGACGACCTCGGTCTCGGGATCGAGCGCCACGCCGAAGCGGCGGTCGTAATAGCCGGCGAGCGCGCGGCGCAGGCCCGGGATGCCCTTGCTCGCGCTGTAGCGGTGGGTGCGCGGATCCTGCACAGCCTCGATCAGCTTGGCGACGATATGCGGCGGGGTGGGCGTGTCCGGGTTGCCCATGCCAAGGTCGATGATGTCCTCGCCGCGGGTGCGGGCCTGGGCCTTGGCCTGGTTCACCTCGGCGAACACGTAGGGCGGCATGCGGCGGATGCGATGAAATTCTTGGGTCATTCGGGGTGGGTTCATCACTGCTGGGGTTCGATTATTGTAGCAGACGCGCGATGCCGCCGCGACCCATTGCGGCGGCGTCGATATGCAGCGCCGTCGCCGGCACGCCCGCCTCAACCAGCAACGCCTGAATGGCCTGGGCGCGCCGAAGCGCCAGCGGCAAGGCGCGGGCCTGGGCCTCGAAGCCCGAGCCCGGTGCGTCCCCGCCAGCGGAAACGGCGATTTCGGCCCCGGCGCGCCGTCCGGCCAATTCGCGGAGGGCAACGTCGGCGGCGGTTGGGAGTGTCGCCGACCGCGGGCGGAATGCAATTGCGACCGGCGGCGGCACTCTGGGCACAGCGGGCAAATTCACGCTTGCCGGCAGGCCCCCGAGCCGCGGCAACGCCGGTTCGGTGGTGGGCACGTCCGGCAGCGGCCCCGGCTCGTCCGCGGATTGGAGCGGCGTTTCGGCTGGGGTTTTCGCCGGGGGAGGCCGGGCGCCGGGTTGCGCCGTAGCCGCCGGCGCGATGGGCACAGGAGGCACGGCGGAGATCGTCGGCAGCGCGGGCGTCGACGTTGGCGCGGCTCCTGGTGGGGCCGTCGCGGCGTCCATCACCGCCACGGATGCGCCGGGATCGGGCGGCGGAG